>NZ_LBHW02000024.1:0-86404 GCF_001005835.2 Achromobacter sp. LC458 | reverse complement strand
GAGTGGCTTCAGAGGAGCTTCAGAGGGGCTTCAAAGGGGCTTCAGAGTGGCCTGTTGCGCCGGCTATCAAGATCGCCCGCGGTTGCCCCGCCTATGCAAACACCAGGCATACCGGTGTTGGCGTCTGCGCTGCCACGTCCATGTCGCTTAGCTGCCCTGTTGCCGCATCGATGCGCAGGCGCAGGATGGAGTCGCCCTTTTGGTTCAGCGCGTACAGGCTGCCGCCGTCTGGCGCCAGGGTCAGTGCGCGGGGGAAGCGCAGGCCCTCGGTCCAGGTTTGTACGCGGCGTAATGCGCCATCCTTGGCAACGGCGAAGACGGCGATGCTGTCGGCTTGCGGGTGGTCGTTGTCGACGCGGCGGGTAGAGGCGTACAGGAAGCGGCCGGACGGGTGGACAAGCAACGCCGCCGCGTTGCCCGCGCCGGTGAATCCGGGCGGTGTGGCGGGGACCAGGTGGCGCTGCGCCAGCACCCGGCCGGCGTGGGCGTCGTAGCCGAAGCACGCGATTGAGGCGTCAAGTTCGTTCAAGACGTATAACAGCGCGCCATCGGGATGCAGCGCAAGATGGCGTGGCCCGCTGCCCGCGGGCAGCGTCGTGCGCTCGGACAGCGACAGATTGCCATCCTTGAACGTGAACAGATTGATGCGATCGCTGCCCAGATCGGTGGCCAGGACGCGCTGGCCGGTGGAGTCGAACAGCACCATGTGCGGATGCGCGGATTGCTGTTCGGGGCGCGGCCCCGAGCCGGTTTCCTTGACGATGCCCGACACTTCACCCAACGCGCCGTCGGCCTGGATGGGCAACACGTTATACGTGCCGCCCCCGTATTGCGCCGTGACCAGGTAGCGGCCGTCTGGAGATACGGCAAGGAACGCGGGCGCGGTGCTGGATAGCGACAGGGGCTGCCGGTTCAGGAAGCGCAGGCTGCCGTCAGCCGGGTCGATCGCATAGGATTCGGCGGTGCCTCGGGCCAGGCCTTCCCATTGATCGATCTCGTTGATGGCGTAGAGAAAGCGCTGCGTGGGGTGCACGGCCAGGTAGGACGGGTTGTCGCTTTCTATCACCTGGATCAGATGCCAGCCGCCCTGCGGACGCAGGGCATAGGCGTGTATGCCGTGCGATGGCGGCCCGCCGGCCGTGCCCCCGGGCGCATCGCGGGTATAGGTGCCCACATAGGCGTAGCGGGGGTCGGCGCGCGCGGTGGCGGCGCCCATGGCCGACAGCCAGGGGCCTGCCGCGCCGGCCGCGGACAAGCTTCCGGCGAACTGGATGAAGGATCGGCGGGGTGCGCTGGATAGGGAATTCATGGCGAAGTCCGGCAAGGCGGGCGGCGCGTCATGACGGGCGCACCGACATCGCGTGGTGAAAAACGTTGTTGGGATCGTAGCGGCGCTTGACCTCTTGCAGGAAAGGATAAAGCCCGCCGTCGCCGTAGTACAACCGTGGCCAGAAGGGGTACGCCAGCATGTCGCTGTCGGGGTAGTTGATGTAGCACCCTTCGTAGCGGTCGCCGGGAAACGGGGTGCCGGCGTGGTCGGGCCGGGATGCCGGGTCGGCATATACGTCGCGATAGAAATCCGCCATCCAGCGTACGTGCAGGGCGTCGTGGTCGGCGTGCGTCCAGTACGTTTGGTATTGCAGCTTCATGATCGACGCCCGCTGGTGCACGGCGGTGTCGCGCAGGCGATCCGGCTGGTTGACGGCGCCCCCGTACGAATCCACCTGCAACAGCGATTGGCGCAGGTCGGCGCCGGGGACATCGCGCGTCAGGTGGGCATGGATACGCGCGGCTTCGTGCGCCGTGAAATTGCGCTTCATGTAGGCGGATTTGTATTTGCCGCGCTGATTCGGCCCCGAGCCGTTAAGCGTTTGCGTGGCCACCAGCCAGTCATGGCGAATGACCGTATGCGGTTCGCTGCAAAGCAGGTCGCCGCCCGCGCGCGGACGTGGCAAGCCGGGCGTGGTGGCGCGCGCGGCCACCGGTGCGCAAGGGCGAAAGCGATCCAGGAAATCTTGCAGCACGGTCAGGTCCTGGCAGGTGCCGTCGGGGTTGCAGAACTGCACGATCATGACAATCTGCCCGGCGGAGCGATGCGTCAGTTTCAGCAGCGAGAACAGGCCCCAGGTATCGGCGTCGCGGCCGCGCGTGTTCCAGTAGCTGCCGTAGATATCCAGCAACTGCGCAAAGCGCCCGGGCGTCATGCCCGCCCAGTCGAATGCGACGGTGGCGATGGCCACTTCGCGCGGGGCGCGCGGCAAGGCGGCAAAGCCATAGCTGGTGATCACGCCGAAATTGCCGCCACCACCGCCCCGGCATGCGCGGAACAGGTCGGCGTCTTGGGCGGCGCTGGCGGTGCGTGGCACGACATTGCCGTGGGCGTCCACGGTCAGGATGTCGACCGCGCTTAACCAGTCGCAAGCCAGCCCTTGCAGGCGCGACAGCAGCCCATACCCGCCGCCGCTGATATGGCCGCCCGCGCCAACCGAGTAGCACGACCCGCCGGGTAGCGACACGCCGTGACGCTTGTAGAGGTCTTGATCGCCATTCCAGTTTTGCGAACCGGCCGCCACACGCAGCAGGCCATCCGAGGACGGCACGCGGTCGAGCAGGCTGAGGTCCAGGATGACGCCGCCGGGATTGTTGGAGACAAAGTCTTCGTAGCAATGGCCGCCGCTGCGTATCGTGGGGCGCTTGCCCTCGGCAACGATATGGGCCAGCGCTGCCGCCGCCTGGGCCGGGGTTTCGCAGAGTTCGATGCGCGTGGCCGCATGGCTGGGCCGCGCGGGCCACCGTAGGTTGAAGCCCTTTTTCAAGGTCTTGTAGCGGGGATCGCCTGGCGTCACGCTGATGCTCATCTTGACTCGCCCTCCTGGCCTGGGGTCAGGCCGCGACGTGTCTAGGATAGGCCGGTGGCGCGCCAATAGCTGTAGTAGAAATCTTATTTTCGGGGGGAGTTCGGCCAGCACTTTTGCCAGTGCCATAGCGAATTCTTCGACGTCCTATTGATAGCGGTCCCGATACCCGACCGGCGACATCCCGCAGTGCTTGCTGAAGATGTCGCGAAACGCCTTCGTGTCGTTGTAGCCCACTTCATACATGACTTCGGCCACGCTTTTGCGCGACGTTTCCAGCCGCTTCTTGGCGGCCTCCACGCGCACGCGTTGCAGGTACTGCACGATGCTGTTGCCCGTCGCCTGGCGAAAGCGCCGTTCCAGCGTGCGCCGCCCCATCGCGTGGCGCTCGGCCAGGGATTCAACGGTGATCTTTTCGGTGTAGCAACGTTCGATGTAGCTCTGCACCGCGCGCACGACCTCGTCGGCATGCGCCTTCTGGCCCATGAACACGGCGAACGGCAGCTGGCTCTGGCGGCTCCAGTCCAGCTGGAAGTATTTGGCGCACCAGATGGCGGTATCGCGATCGGTGTATTTTTCGATCAGGTGCAGCACCAGATGCGCGGCGGAAAACGCGCCGCCGCTGGTATAGACACCGTTTTCGGCCATCACCACGCGATCGCTGATCCAGTGGACGTTGGGAAACAGGCTGGCGTACAGATTTTGCGCCACCCAATGCACCACCGCCTGCTGCCCGTCCAACACGCCGCCCGCCGCCAGCAAGGCGGCTCCCATGCACAGGCTGGCCACTTCGCCACCGGCGCGATGGTGGCTTGCCAGCCAATCGATCAGCTCGCGGTTGGACAGCACCACATCGGGCACCGCGCCCAGCAGGGGCGGCGCGATGCAGATATCGATACGCGGCGCGTCGGCCAGCACTTGGTCCGCCAGCACCTTGATACGCCCGTCGTCCAGGCTGACCTCGTGCGTCAACGCCAGCGTGCACACGTGAAATTGCGGTTCGCGGCCTTGCGCGACCAGGTAGGCGTTGGCCACCTGGAAGCCGTGGCGCGCCGTTTCCAGGGACGCAATATTGGTGCCCGTCGGCAGCAGGAAAGCGACGTTTTTCATGTCGGTAAGCATACGCCCGAGCGCTGTCGCAATCCACCCGCAAAAATGTCGCAATCCCCTATCTGAAAGCGCCGGCGATCCCGATAAAGTGGCGTCTACCGGCCGCTCGTGCCGGGTGGACGCGGCGTGACCAGCGGGCATGCCGAATCCCACACAACAACAGCAACCCGAGGAGTGTGCGATGCAGGAATACATAGATGGTTTTTTGCTGCCGGTGCCCAAGGCGAACGTGCCGGCCTACCAGCAGATGGCGGACCAGGCCAAGGCGGTCTGGCTGGAGCACGGCGCGCTGGATTACCGCGAAGGCGTGGCCGATGACCTGGCCAGCGAAACCTTCCGGTCGTTCAGGGAAGCGGCCAGCGCCAAGGACGATGAAACCGTGGTGTTTGCCTGGATCGTGTACGCCAGCAAGGCCGAACGCGACCGGATCAACGCGCTGGTGATGGCCGACCCCCGTCTGGCCAACACGTGTTGCGAAGGCGTGTTCGATTTCAAACGCATGTGCTGGGGCGGATTCAGCACGCTGGTAGCAAAATAAAAACCGTGGGGCGTGTCGATATCGGCGCTGCCCGTTCGTCGTATAGGCAGGGACACGCCTACCGCCTGTCCCGCCAACCCAACACCGATTTTGGAGACGCATCATGGCTACGCCCGCAACCACGCCCATTCCCGCCGGCATGCACACGCTGACCGCGCACATCGTTTGCGAGGGCGCGTCCGACGCCATCGCCTTCTACAAAAAAGCCTTCGGCGCGGAAGAACTGGCGCGCATGCCCGGGCCGGAAGGCAAGGTCATGCACGCCGCCATCCGTATCGGCGATTCGGTGCTGATGCTGATGGACGATTTTCCTCAGTGGGGCAGCCTGGGCCCGAAGGCGCTGAAGGGCTCACCGGTGACGTTGCATCTGTACGTCAAGGACGTGGACGCCTCGTTCAAACAGGCGGTGGATGCCGGCGCCACCGTGGCGATGCCGGTGGCCGACATGTTCTGGGGCGACCGCTACGGCCAGGTGATCGATCCGTTCGGCCACCGCTGGTCGATCGCCACGCACCAGTTCGATTACACGCCCGAGGAAATCCAGCAGAACATGGCCAAGATGGGCGAGATGTCAGGCTGCGGCAACGCCGACTGACCCGCCTGACGGCCCCGCGCTTCCTGGCCACGTCAACATCCGCTTACTGCGAATACGGACCCAGGAAGTCCAGCTTGCCGATCTTCACGCCGGCGTGGCGCAGGATGTCGTAAGCGGTCGTCACGTGGAAGTAGAAGTTGGGCAGCGCGAAGGTCAGCAGGTAGGTATCGCCGCGAAATTCCGGCTTGAAGTCGCCAAAGTTGACGACGATCTGCCGGTCTTCGGCGCCTTCCACCTGTTCGGCCGTCACGCTTTGCAGGTAGGCGATGGTGTTGGCGATGCGCTGCTGCAACTCTTCCAGGGTCTTTTCTTCGTCGGCGAACTTGGGCGCCTGACCTTGCGACAGGCGCTGCACCGCGAATTTGGCGGCGTCGCTGGCGCGTTGGATCTGACCGGACAGCGGGTACATGTCGGGCGCCAGGCGGGCGTTGACGAGTTCAACGGGGTCGATGCCGGCGGCCTGGGCATGCGCGGCCGCTTTTTCAAGCAGCGTGGCCAGCACGGTCATGCCGCGGATGAAGACAGGCACGGAGGCCTGGTAAACAGAAAGAGTCATGGCAGAAGTTCCAGTTGGGTCCTGGCCGGCGGCTGCGTCAATGCAGCGCCAACCGGGGATGCGGCGATGTTACCGCCGCGACGAGCCATCGCCATGACGCGCCGAGTCGACATATCCATTCCCAATCGGCGAACAATCGGTAGCCGGGTCCACGTCCTGGGTCGGGTCCACGTCCTGGGTCGGGTCAACGTCCTGGGTCGGGTCCAAGTCCCGGGTCGGGTCCGGATCTGGGTCGGGAGCTGGCCTGGGTCCGAGTCCGCGTCCGCGCTCACTGCCTGCTCAGGCCCCGGCCCCCGGTTCGCCCGCCCCCACGCGCCGCAGTCCCTGAAAAAACCGCCACACCAACGCCGACGCATCCGGGCCGTTGCGGGCGTGGTACTTCACCGACGGATCGCCGCCGCTCCAGGCGTGTTCCAGCCGCGTGATCTCGCACAGGCGCAGCACCGTCTTGCGTCCCCGCGTAAGGTCCACGCGGCGATAGGCCTTCTCGGACCCCAAACCCAGCACACGCTCGATGGGCATGTCCTCGGGGCGCGGGTGGTTCAAGGCGCGAAACTGCTCGAACAATTGCTTGGCGTTGCGCGGGGCCACCGCCGGGTCCAGCTGGCCGTGCAGGATCAGCGCGGGCATGCCCAGGTCGAACGCAGCGGGGTCCGCCACGTCACGCACCAGCGACGGCAACGGCTTGAGCGAGCCGCGCCGCATGGTGCTGATGCCGGCGGCGGCACTATGGGCGTCGCCCACCACCGGACCGGAATGCATGGCCACGGCGGCAATCAATGACGGGTGCCGCAACGCCACCAGCGCCGCCATGCCGGCGCCCGCGGACAGGCCGGCCACATACACGCGTTCGGGATCCAGCCCATGCCGCGCCACTTCTGATTCGATCAACGCCGCAATCAGGTCTGCCTCGGCGCCGCCATGTGCGTCATCGGGTTGGAACCAGCGCCAGCAGCGCTGCACCTGACGCGTCATGGATTGCTGCGGGTACAGCACCATGAAGCCGCCGGCGTCCGCCCATTGGTTCATGCGCGTACCGCGCGCGAAAGCCAGCGCGGTCTGCCGGCAACCGTGCAGCATCACCACAACCGGCATGCCTGCCGGCGTGGCCCCGGCCGGGGTGTAACGCGCAAACGTCAACTGCCGCCCCTTGCCGTCGGAAAATTGACGCGTGCCTTCCCAGCGCCCGTTGCCCAGCGATGGGGTCGCGGGCTGACGGGTCGCGGCAGCGGAAGACGCGGTCTTGGTAGCGGTCTTGGTAGCGGTCTTGCGTGGGGTGGTGGCGCGCTTTCTGGCGGGCTTGGGCGATGCCATGCGCAGCGCCGTGCGCTGTAGCTTGCTGATCTTCTTTGCGGCTTTGAAAAACAGATTGGAAAAACTGCGCGCCATTGGTAGGCCTCGGCCAGTAAACCTGCTTGAACCTTCCCGGCGTAGCCGGGGCCACCTGTCGCCATGGCGCACAGGCCACCAGCGCGACGGCGATGGTCAGATCGGTAAGGATATCCGTTGCGTCTTGCGCGACTGCGCGAGCGCGGGTGCGAGCCCAGAAAAAAGAACGTGGTCGCCTCTGCGGGCGGTAGAACTCAACCAAACGGTGTCGGTAAAACAGCCGCAGGAAATGTATCACAGGGTAACCAGCGTTCCCACCCTTTTGTCCCGAGCGTGGCAGCGCCTATTGCTGAAAATCAAAGCGGTGCGGGTTTGCGACCGACTGAACGCCGCCGTGGCGTTGAGCCTGGCACGCAAAGCGCTTAAGGTGATGACCTTGCACCCCCCATCACGTATCACGCATTCACCAGACGCACCATGTTTCCCAATGACAGACCCCAGACCCTGGGCGAAGAAATCGCCAACACCATCAGCCACGGGATCGGCGCGGTAGGCGCTTTGGCCGCCGCGCCCATTTTGATCGTGGCCGCCGTGCGCCAGGGCGACACGGCCTTCATCGCGGCGGCCGCGGTGTTCGCGGCGTCGATGTGCCTGTTGTACCTGGCGTCCACCATCTATCACGCGCTGCCGCTGTGCCGCGCCAAGCAGATTTTCAACGTCCTGGACCATTCGGCCATCTACCTGCTGATCGCCGGTACGTACACGCCGTTTGCGCTGGGCGCGCTGCGCGGGCCGTGGGGCTGGACGCTGTTCGGCCTGGTCTGGGCCATGGCCTTGCTGGGAGTGGGCCTGAAAGCCAGCAAACGCTTGAACCGGCCGGCGCTGTCCACCGGGCTGTACCTGGCGATGGGCTGGCTGGTGGTCATTGCCATCAAGCCGCTGATCGAAAGCGTGCCCACGGGCGGGCTGGGCTGGTTGGTGGCGGGCGGTCTGGCGTATACCGGCGGCGTCGTGTTCTTCGTGTTCGACAACCGTTGGCGCTACGGCCACTTCATCTGGCATCTATTCGTGCTGGCGGGCACCGTGTGCCACTTCTTCGCCGTGCTCTGGTACGCGGCGTGACGGGCAGGCCACAGGCCGCTACCCGCCGCGCAAGTAGTCCGTGGGCGACTGGCCCAGCACGCGTCGGAACATCGTTGAGAACGCCGCAGGGCTTTGGTAGCCGAAGTCCAGTGCAATGGTGGTGACGGCCCCGCCCGCAGCCAGCCTTGCAAGCGCCAGCACCACGCAGGCGCGTTGGCGCCATTCGGAAAACGTCATGCCCGTTTGGCGGCGGAAATAGCGGCTGAAGGTGCGCGGGCTCATGTGCAGGCGCGCGGCCCATGCGTCGGGCGGCGTGCGCGCATCCGGCGCGGCGATAAAGGCGCGGCACAGCGGCGCCAGCTTCTTGTCGCGAGGCAGCGGAATGTGCAGCGGCAACACCGGCGCACGGTCGATTTCATGCAGCAGCAAGGCGGCTAGCGCGCCATCGCGCCCGTCTGACGCATACGCAGCGGGCATGTCCACTGCTTCCAGCAACAGCTGCCGCAGCAGCGGCGATACCTCGATTACCTCGCAGGCCTGGCGCCCTGCCCGCGCGGCATCTGGCTCGATATACGCGCTACGCGTGCTGACCTCCAGCATGCGCACCTGATGCGTCACCCCTGCCGGAATCCACACCGCGCGCTGGGGCGGCACCACCCAGTTGCCATCGCGTGTGGACACCTGCATCACGCCGGTCGCGCCGTACAGCAGTTGCGCGCGCCGGTGCGAATGCGCGGGCAGCACATGGCCGGTCGGATAGTCATTGCCGATGGCAACCACGGCGCGGTCCAGCTGATCGTAGCGGTCGATGTGCGTATTGCGCATGGCGGGAGCGTGGGGGTGGAAGTGCGGGGCTGAAGTGCGGGGCTGAAGTGCGGGGTTGAAGTGCGGGGCTGAAGTGCGGGGCTGAAGTGCGGGGCTCACGTGCGGGGCTGGAGCGCGGGTCGGGAAATGTGCACCCCGGCGCGCGGCTTGGCCGAAACGCAAACATTATTGTCCAAAGCACGAAAGCCGGCCACCCCCGCCTTTCGTATCGTGACGACTTCCCAACCTGGACCCGTCCGATGCTCTACCTGATACTGGCTTTCTTCGGCTGCGCCAGCGGCGTCACCACCGTGCTGTTCGGCTTTGGCGGCGGCTTTGTCGTGGTGCCGGTGTTGTATGGCGTGTTGACCGCCGCGCATGGCGCGGACGACGCCGTCGGGGCGTCGGCCATGCACATTGCCGTGGCCACCTCAACCTGCGTCATGGTCGTCAACGCCATCGCCGCCACGCGCCGCCAGCAACGCGCGGGCAACCTTGTGCGGGCCTATATCTGGCCTCTGGCGGGGTACATCGCGGTGGGCGCATTGGTGGGCGCGTTGGCCGCCACGCACGCCAGCGGCACGCTGGTGCGCTGGGCCTTCGTGGCCTACCTGGCGGTGACGATTCTGGACTGCCTGCTGCGCCAGGGGTTCCTGGCGCAAGCCGACGGGGCCGACGCGGTGCCCTTGAGCCCAGGCGTGGTGGTGGGCGGCGGCGTGGTGATCGGCATCGTGGCCACGTTCCTGGGCGTGGGCGGCAGCGTGATGACGGTGCCCCTGCTGCGTCGGCGCGGCCTGCCGATGGCCAAGGCGGCGGCCATGGCCAACCCGTTGACGATACCCGTCGCCATCGTCGGCACCGTGGCCTACATGGCAGCGGCGCGCGATCTGCCCGCGCCGCTTGCGCCCTGGATCGTCGGCTATGTCGACCTGCTGGCCTTCGCCGTGCTGGCGCTGGGCGCGCTGCTGGGCATCCGTCTGGCGGCGCCGCTGATTCCGCGCCTGCCCGACCGCCTGCATGCGCGCGTCTACATCGCGTTGCTGGTGTTGGTGATGCTGGCCATGCTGCTGATGTGACGGCACCGCGCGCTGCGACGCCAGCACCGCCTTCGGCGGAAAACCGGCACACCTGCGGAAACATCGCGGCCAGCAGCGACTACGAAACCACGCAAAACGTTTCCGGGCCGCCTCCCCGGCCCCCCTCCTGAGATGCTGCCCGCCATCGTGTCCTGCCGACACAGGAAAACACATCGCGAAACTTGTCCCATGGCGGTTGTGGTCGTCATCATGGTCGGACATTAACCGGAACACGGAGGTTTCATGCAGCGTTCCAAATACGCATTCCTATCCGCCGCCATCTTGTCGACGGCGCTGTCCGGTGCAGCGGCCATGGCGCAAAACGCCAGCCAGCCGCCGGCGCAACCGCAGATGGCCCCCGCCATCACGCAACCCACCGACCAGCAATTGCAGCGCTTCGCATCGGCATCGCAAAAGGTCTCGGGCGTGGTTGACGAATACCGCCCGAAGGTCGACGCCGCCAAGACCGATGACGCCAAGCAGAAGGTCGTGCAAGAAGCCGACGCCAAGATGGTGCAGCTGGTGCGCGCCGACGGCCTGACGGTGGAAGAATTCAACGGGATCGGCCAAGCCGTGCAACAGAATCCGCAGCTCAAGCAGCGGGTGATGAGCATGAGCAAAGGCGCGCCCAAGTAGGGCAACCAAAGCAGGGCAAGGCTGGACCGGGGATTGTCCGGCCTGCGCCACGCGTCCCTTGGGCGCGTGGCGCTTTTCATTGGTGCTCTTCATTGGCGCTTTCCTTTGGCACTCTTCATTGGCACTCTTCATTGGCGCTTTTCCTTGACGTTTCCCGCACGGGCGCAAAGCAGTATCCTGGCAGCCGGTTTGCATTCGACCCACTCGGCAAGGAGCACGGATCTTGACCCCGGACATCACCCTGTATGACCTGGCTGGCGCGGACGAGTCGCTGCGCTTCAGCCCGCACTGCTGGAAAACGCACCTGGCGCTGGCGCACAAAGGCCTGTCGGCCAAGACCGTGCCCTGGCGTTTCACGGAAAAGGAAGCCATCGATTTTTCCGGCCAGAAGCTGGTGCCCGTGCTGGTGCACGGCGAACACGTGGTCAGCGATTCGTGGCGCATTGCCTGCTATCTGGAAGACACGTTCCCCGAGCGGCCCTCGCTATTTAACGGCGCGGGCGGGCGCGCGGTCAGCCTGTTTGCGAACGCCTGGGCCGACACCACCTTGGTGCCCGTGCTGGCGCGCTTGCTGCTGCCGGCCATCCACGGGCTGATCCACGAGAAAGACAAGGACTATTTCCGCGCCTCGCGCGAAAAGCGCTTTGGCCGTCTGGAAGACCTGCCGGCGGGTTACGACGAGCAGATCGGTGCGCTGCGCGCTGCGCTGCTGCCCTTGCGTCACACCTTGGCCCGGCAACCTTTTCTGTCGGGCGAGCAGCACGGGTATGCCGACTACGCGGTCTTTGGCATGTTCATGTGGGCGCGCTGCACCAGCACGCTGGAACTGCTGGAGGCCGACGACCCGGTGTATGCCTGGCGCGAGCAGTTGCTGGACGCCTTCGACGGCCTGGCGCGCCGTGCGCCGGCCGTTGCTGGCTGATCGAGCTGATCGGTCGGGGCGGTTGGGACCGTCCCGACCGTTTGATTAGGTCTTCAGGCGATAACCCGTCTTGAAGATCCAGCGCACGCCGATCAGGCAGGCCAGCAGGAACACCAGCGTCATGCCCACGCTGACGCCGACGCTGACGTCCGACACGCCGTAGAACGCCCAGCGAAAGCCGCTGACCAGATAGACCACGGGGTTGAACAGCGTGGCGGTCTGCCAGAACGGCGGCAGCATCTTGATGGAATAGAAGGTGCCGCCCAGGAACGTCAACGGCGTGACGATCATCAGCGGAATGATTTGCAGCTTCTCGAACCCATCGGCCCAGACGCCGATGATGAAGCCGAACAGGCTGAACGTCACCGCCGTCAACACCAGAAAGCCCAGCATCCAGATGGGGTGCGCGATGTCGAACGACACGAACAGGCGCGCCGTGGCCAGCATGATCAGCCCCAGGATGATGGACTTGCTGGCGGCCGCCCCCACATACCCCATGACGATTTCCACGTACGAGATGGGCGCCGAATGGATTTCGTAGATCGTGCCGGAAAAGCGCGGCATATAGATGCCAAAGGACGCGTTGGCGATGCTTTGCGTCAACAGCGACAGCATGATCATGCCCGGCACGATGAAGGCGCCGTAGCTGACCCCGTCGATCTCGACCATGTGAGAACCGATGGCGGACCCGAACACCACGAAATACAGCGACGTGGAGATCACGGGCGACAGCACGCTTTGCATCAGCGTGCGCCAGGCACGGGCCATTTCAAACAGGTAGATAGCGCGAATGGCGTAGAAGTTCATGATTGACCGTGTACCAGGCTGACAAAGATATCCTCAAGCGAGCTTTCCGATGAATTCAGGTCGGTGAATTCAATCTGAAGCCGGCTCAGGTCCTGCAGCAATTGCGAAATCTGCCCGCCGCCCTGGTTGTCGTAGGTGTAGACCAGTTGATAGCCATCGGCGGACAGGTCCAGTTGATAGGCGTCCAGCGCCGTCGGGATACCGGGCAGCGGCGCCGTCAACGTCAGCGTCAGCTGGCGCTTGCCCAGCTTGGCCATCAGCGCGTTCTTTTCTTCCACCAGGATGATCTCGCCCTTGCGGATCACGCCGATGCGGTCGGCCATTTCCTGGGCTTCTTCGATGTAGTGCGTGGTCAGGATGATGGTGACGCCGCTTTCACGCAGCCGCCGCACCATTTCCCACATGCCCCGGCGCAGCTCGACGTCCACGCCCGCCGTGGGCTCGTCCAGGAACAGGATGGCCGGCTCGTGCGACAAGGCCTTGGCGATCATCACGCGGCGCTTCATGCCGCCGGACAAGGCCATGATGCGGCTGTCCTTCTTGTCCCACAGCGACAGGTCGCGCAACACCTTTTCGATATAGGCCGGGTTGGCCGGCTTGCCGAACAGGCCACGGCTGAAGGTAACCGTGTTCCAGACGCTTTCAAACGCGTCGGTGGAAATTTCCTGGGGCACCAGCCCGATCTTGGAACGCGCGGCGCGAAAGTCCGACACGATGTCATGGCCATCGGCCAGCACCCGTCCGTCGGACGGGTTGACGATGCCACAGATGATGCTGATCAGCGTCGTCTTGCCCGCGCCGTTCGGCCCGAGCAAGGCGAAGATCTCGCCGCGCTGGATTTCCAGGTTGACGCCCTTGAGCGCCTGGAATCCCGAGGCGTATCGCTTGGATAAACCTTGAACTGATATAACCGGCTGCACACGAGCCCCCAACGTGATCGATAGCCGGGAATTTTACTCGTTACCCTGGCGCCGCTTGGTCGACGTGGTGGAACGCTGTGTTTGGGCCCCGGCGGCGAGGCCGGGCCGGGGCCCCGCGATGCGCGCACGGGCGACGCAGCCGCCCGTCGAAGACAAGCCCGTTACCGCCCCCAGCGCAACACCAGCGGCTGCAGCCGCCGCGCCGTTTCCAGCAGGCCCTGGCGCACGTCGTCGCGCATCGGCGGAAACGGATGCCGGGGCGCGTCGCAATCGATCACGCCGCCCGCCTTCATCAGCGCCTTGGCCGTCAGGATGCCGCCCTGGCGGTTTTCGTAGTTGATCAGCGGCAGCCAGCGTTCGTACCGCCGGTAGGCCTCGTCGCGCCGGCCGTCGCGGTGCGCCTCGATGATGGGGCGGATGCCGTCGGCAAAGCCGCCGCCCGTCATCGACCCGGTGGCGCCCGCGTCCAGGTCCGGCAGCAACGTGATGGCTTCTTCGCCATCCCAGGGCCCTTCCACCGCTGCGCCGCCCAGCGCAATCAGGTCGCGCAGCTTCGAGGCCGCGCCCGCCGTTTCGATCTTGAAGTACGACACCTGTTCAATTTCGCGCGCCATCCTGGCCAGCAGCGCGGCGGACAGCGGCGTGCCTGCCACCGGGGCATCCTGGATCATGATGGGAATGTCCACCGCGTCCGACACCTGCTGGAAAAACCCTTCGATTTGCGCCTCGGGCACCCGGATCGTCGCGCCGTGATACGGCGGCATGATCATCAACATGGCCGCGCCCTGCTCTTGCGCGCGGCGGCTGCGCGCCGCGCACACGCGCGTGCCGAAGTGCGTGGTCGTCACAATCACCGGCACGCGGCCGGCCACGTGTTCCAGGATGGTTCGCGTCAGCACTTCGCGTTCATCGTCCGACAACACGAACTGCTCCGAGAAATTGGCCAGGATGCACAGGCCGTCCACGCCGGAATCGATCATGAAATCCACCGCGCGCTTCTGGCTGGGCAGGTCCAGCTCGCCTGATTCCGTGAACGTGGTGGGCACTACCGGGAAGATGCCGCGATAGCGCGGCGCCTGGGATATGGCAGTCATGGCGGCCTACTCGATGATGTTGAAATCGTTGAGGTATTCGGTTTTCAAGGTCAGCCCCAGGCCCGGCTTGTTGTCGTCCAGGTCGATGAAGCCTTCCTTGGCGACGGGCTCGCCGTCGAAGATGTAGTAGAACAGTTCGTTGCCCACTTCCACGTCGAACATCGGAAAGTACTCGCTCATGGGCGAGGCCAGCGTGCTCATCGTCAGGTGATAGTTGTGCATCTGGCCGGCGTGCGGAATGACCGGCACGCTATACGCTTCGCACAGCGCGTTGATCTTGTGCGCCGCCGTGATACCCCCCACGCGGTTGGTGTCGTACTGCACCACCGACACCGCCTTCCGGTCCAGCAATTGCTTGAATCCGTACAGCGAAAATTCGTGTTCGCCGCCCGAGATCGGAATCGAGGTCAGCTGGTTCAATTCGGCGTAGCCGTCGATATCGTCGGCAATGACGGGCTCTTCCAGCCAGCGCGGCTCAAATTTTTCAAGCTTGGGCAGGATGCGCTTGGCGTATTCCAGCGTCCAGCCCATATAGCATTCCAGCATCAGGTCGGTGTCGTAGCCGATGACTTCACGAATGGCTTGGACCGACTTCAGGTTTTCAACCACGCCCTTTTGCAAGTGCGCCGGGCCGTAGCCAAAGCGCATCTTGAACGCGGTAAAGCCCTGGTCCAGATAGGTCTGCGCTTCGTCTTGCATGGCTTTCAGGTCGGTGCGGTACAGCTTGGAGTAATAGACGGGAATCTTCTCCTTGGTACGCCCGCCCAGCAGCTTGAACACGGGCTTGCCCACCGACTTGCCCAGGATGTCCCAGATGGCCAGGTCCACGCCCGAAATCGCCGCCATGGTTACGCCCTTGCGGCCCCACGCATGCGTGGCGCGGTACATGCGCTGCCACAGGAATTCATAGTCCCAGGGGTCCTGCCCCACCACCAGCGGCGCCAGGTACTGGTCGATGATGGCTTTGGCCACGCGCGGCGCCAGCGCCACGTTGCCCAGCCCGACGATGCCGTCGTCCGTTTCCACTTCCACCACCGTCCAGCCATGAAAGCGGAAGGTGCTCATGGTTTCCTCGCGCGAGGGCACCAGGTCCATCGCGTTGGAGCAGAAGTTGCCTTGCGGCGGCACGGTCTTGCCGGTCCATTCGAAAACGCGGGCGCGGACGGATTTGATTTTCATGGTGTGATCCTGTTCAAACAAGGGAAGCTCGGTGCGACGCACCCGTGGACGCACCCATACGGCACGCAATCAGAAACGCCTGCCAGGTAGCGTCCACGTTGGCGCGGCCCTGGCCGGCGATGTCATACGCCGTGCCGTGCGCCGGCGTGGTGATGGGAATGGGCAGGCCACCCTGCACGGTGACCCCGCGCGAAAAGCCCAGCAACTTGATCGCGATCTGCCCCTGGTCGTGGTACATCGTGACAATTGCCTGGAACTGGCCCGCCTGCGCCTTCAGGAAAATCGTGTCGGCGGGAAACGGTCCGGCGATGGGCAGGCCTTCCTGGTTCAGCTGCCGCACGGCGGGTTCGATGATGTCGACTTCTTCGCGCCCGCACGTGCCGCCGTCGCCGCCGTGGGGGTTGAACGCCGCGACCGCCACACGCGGCTGGGCGATGCCGTTGGCCTGCAACGACCGGTAGATCAGGCGCGTTGCGGCCTTGATGCGGTCCACGCTTAACGCGGCGGCGGCGTCCTTCAAGGGAATGTGCGACGACACGCGCGACGTCCACAAATCGCCCAACGTATTGAATTCACAGAAGGTGCCCGTCACGCCCAGGTACTGGGCAAAGTGGTGCAGTTCATCGTCGTGCTTCAAGCCGCCCTGCTTCATGGCGAACTTGTTCAAGGGCGCAAAGCAGATGGCGTCGATATGCCCGTCGCGCGCCGCGTCCATGCAGGCGTTCAGTACGCGCAATACCGACGCGCCGCCCGCCGCACCGGCCTGCCCCACGGTCACCTGGTCGGGGCGCAAGGTGTCCATGGCCAGCCACGCGGGCCGGCTTGTGTCGGCGCGGGCCCGCACTGCCGCCATGCTGGTCACCGCTTCGGTGGGCACGTCCACGCCGGCCACGCGCTGGCCTTCGCGCCACAGCCAGGCATCGCCCACCAGCACGATATTGGCGCGTTCGCAGGCCTCGGCTTGCGCCAGCAAGCGCGCGATCAGTTCGGCGCCGATGCCGGCCGGGTCGCCCAGCGTCAAGGCCACCACGGGTTTTTGGGGCATATCCGGTTTTTGCTGCATAGCTATCTTTTGCTGCGCGTGCATACAAGCCTCACTCCACGGAAATGTGGTTCTTTTTGATGATGCCGGCGTAGCGCTGGTTTTCGGCGTTATGGAACTGCGCGAACTGCGCCTGGCTCATTGGGGTGATGTCCGCGCCAATGGCCAACAGCCGCGCCTGCGTTTCGGGCATGGCCAGAATGCGGTTCACGTCGTCGTGAATGCGTGTCTGGATGGCTGCCGACGTGGCGGTGGGCATGTAGATGCCGTACCAGGCGCTCATTTCGACGCCGGGCACGCCGGCTTCCGCCATCGTCGGCACGTCGGGCAGCTGCGGGTTGCGCCGCGCGCTCAGCACCGCAAGCGCGCGCACCTTGCCGCTCTTGATGTGCGGGATGACCGACGACGCGGTTTCGAAAGCGATCTGCACCTGTCCGCCCATCAGGTCCACCATGGCCGGGCCGCTGCCGCGATACGGAATGTGCGTCATCTGGACGCCGGTGGCATCCTTGAAGAGTTCGGCCGCGATGTGTTGCGTGCTGCCCGAACCACTGCTGGCAAAGTTCAATTCACCCGGACGACGCTTCAGCAGCGCAATCAACGCCTGCACCGAGTCGGCCGGCACCTGGTTGTTGACCACCAGGATGTTCGGCACCGCGCCCACGAACACCACGGGCGTCAGGTCGCGGTCGTTGTCGTAGGCCAGCTTCAGCAGATGCGGGGCGATGGCGTGGGCGGTGGACACGCCCATCACCATCGTGTGGTTGTCGGCGGACTTGGAGGCCAGATCGGCGGCCAGCGTGTTGGATGCGCCCGGCTTGTTTTCCACGACCACGGTCTGGCCCAGCATCGGCCCCAGCCGGTCGGCCACGGCGCGCGCCATGGCGTCGGTGCCACCACCGGGTGCGGACCCCACCAGCAGGCGCAGCGGCTTGGTCGGCCAGTCGGCGCGAGGCGTCTGGGCGAACGCGGATGCCGACAGGCACAGGGTGCCCGCGGCCAATGCGGCCGTCGCCGCCAATATGCGGATCTTCATGGTTGTCTCCTTGATGTTTCTTCGCCGCATGGGCTAGTTGTTGTGCAGTCATCTTAGAAACAACGCCTGTTTCCGTAAAATGAAACTTTTGCACCAACCGTTCACCACAGGCGATCAATCATGGAACGCAACTTGAATGTGCCCGCCCTGCTGTCGCGGCTGCGCATGCGGCAGATCGTGCTGCTGCTGGCTATCGACGAACGCGGCACGCTGCGCGCGGCGGCGGCGCAACTGAACATGACGCAGTCGGCCGCCAGCAAAATGCTGCACGAACTGGAATTGGCGTTGGGGCAGCCCCTGTTTGAACGGGTGGGTCGCGGGCTGGCGCTGACGCCCGCCGGCGTATGCGTGATGGGCTACTTTCGCGGCATGCGCGGCACCATGTCGTCGCTGGCGCGCGAGCTGGACGAGCTGCGGCTGGGCAGCGCGGGCAAACTCTTCATCGGCAGCATCATGGCGGCCTCGCCCGGCCACCTGACCGACGCCTTGCTGCGCCTGAAGCAGACCTATCCGCTGCTGGCCGTGGAAATTGCCACGGGCACCAGCGACCTGCTGATCGCGCAGCTGAACGAAGGCAAGCTGGATGTGGTGATCGGCCGCATGCTGACCCTGTCGGACCGCAACTACGTGTTCCGGCCCATCGGCGACGAGGCGCTGTCGGTGATCGCAGCGGTGGACCATCCGCTGGCCGGGCAAAAGCGCCTGGCGTTCGACGCCATGTTGGCGTATCCCTGGATCTTGCAGCCGCACGGCAGCCCGATGCGCGATGTGATCGAACAGGAATTCCGGTCGCACAACGTGGCGACGCCGCCGGGGCTGATCGAGTCCGCGTCCATTTTGACCACAACCAACCTGGCGATGAAGTCGCACATGCTGGGGGTGATTCCCGAATCGGTGGCCAGCCGGTATGCGGCGCACGGCTTGCTGGCCATCCTGCCCTACCAGATACGCCAGTCGCTGACCGAGTTCGGCAGCATCGTCCCGCGCGACCGCCCGTTAAGCGCGGCGGGCCAGCATTTTGTGGACCTGCTGCACGATATTCAACGATGATGCGCGCGCGTTAGGCGAATTTTGCGTATCAGGGGAAGTACAATCGCCGATTGCGCCCCGCGCGCGTTTTATCCGAGGTTTTCCCCGTGAGTGTCCTGCCCGCCTGTCCGAAATGCCAATCCGAATACACCTACGAAGACGGCGGCAACTACATCTGCCCGGAGTGCGCGCATGAATGGCCCATCGCGGCCGGCGATGACACCGCAGCCACCGAGGACGCCCGCGTCTACCGTGATTCGGCCGGTAACGTGCTGCAGGACGGCGACACCATCACCGTCATCAAGGACTTGAAGCTCAAGGGCTCGGGCGGCGTGGTCAAGATGGGCACGAAGGTCAAGGGCATCCGCCTGGTCGACAGCGACCACGACATCGATTGCAAGATCGACGGCTTTGGCCAGATGAGCCTGAAGTCGGAGTTCGTGAAGAAGGTCTAGCGTCCGGTTGCGCCTGTGACGCTGCCCCGCGCACGGCGCGGGGCAGCGTTCTATCAAAGGTCTTCGTCTTCAACCGCCTTGGGCATCAGGTAGGCGGTCAGCAGGCTGGACAGCCCCGCCATCACCCACAGCACGAAGAACGACACCGTATAAAAGCCCATGCGCCCGGTGGGCACGTGCCCGAAGACGGCCACATCCAGCGGGTCGATCAGCGCGAAGATCAACGCGCTGCCCATCGCCGCCGCCAAGAACGACGGCCACAAAATCCACATCAATGAACGCAGGCCCATCTGTGCTCTCCCTGGTTAAGGGTTGGCTTGCGCGGCGCGTGCGCCCTCGCTTGCCCGGGGTGCGACCTGTTCGATCACCAGGCCGCGCTTGACCACGCCGTCCTGGATCGGCTCGTGGGTGAAGTTGCTGTAGGCGAAGTAGATCGTGATGAAGCATCCGATCATGGCCGCGAAGGGGCCGGCCATCAGGATCCACGGCCAGGGCTCGCGGTACCAGGGCTTGGGCGTGGGCAGGGATGAGGCGGTTGTCATGGAAAGTCCTTGAAGCGGGCGAAGCGGGCTTAATCGGGTACGTAGAAACTGGCGGCTTCGTCGGTCTGGATGGACCGGTTTTCGCCGTCGTGGCCGCGCGCGCGCAGCGTGATGGGATGGGCGCCCGGCTCCACGCCGGCAGGCGCGCGGATCACCATGGGCACCAGCTTGTTGGCGGCCGGCTCAACCTCAACCATGTCGGACCCTTGGCGCCCGGCCATCACTTGCAGGCCCGGCATGCCGTCCGCCGACAGGCGCAACCGCATGGCGGTGTCCGACGTGTTGATGATTTGCAGGCGGTAGACGTTTTCGATCTGCCCGCCGGCCACTTCGCGGCCCAAGGCGCCCCGGTCACGGATGACGTCGACCCGCAAGGGGTTGCGCATGGCCAGCGACGCCACAAAGGCCACGGCCAGTATCAGGATCAGCGTGCCGTAGATCAGCACGCGCGGGCGCAGCAGATGCGAGCGCGCGCTTTTGGCGCTCAGGCCATCCTGCATGGCGCGGTCGGACGTGTAGCGGATCAGGCCGGGTTCGTACTGCATCTTGTCCATGACCTGCTCGCAGGCGTCGATACAGGCGCCGCAGCCGATGCACATGTATTGCAGGCCGTCGCGGATGTCGATGCCGGTGGGGCACACTTGCACGCACAGGCTGCAATCGACACAGTCGCCCAGGCCGGCCGCCTTGTGGTCCACTTTGCGCGAGCGCCCGCCGCGCGGGTCGCCCCGGCGCTTGTCATACGTAACGACAAAGGTGTCCGGGTCCACCATGACGCTTTGGAAGCGGGCATAGGGGCACATGTACTTGCACACGGATTCGCGCATGAAGCCGGCGTTGCCCCAGGTGGCAAAGCCATAGAACAACATCCAGAACCATTGCCACGGGCCGAGTTGCAGCGTGAACAATTCGTGGCCCAGTTCGCGGATCGGCGCGAAATAGCCGATGAAGGTCGACCCCGTCCACCATGCCAGTGCAATCCACAGCACATGCTTGGTGATCTTTACGCGTGCCTTGTGCAGGCTCCAGGGTGCTTCGTCCAGACGGATGCGGGCGATGCGGTCGCCTTCGACCTTGCGCTCGATCCACATGAAGATTTCGGTGTAGACGGTTTGCGGACAGGCGTAGCCGCAGAACAGTCGGCCGGCGACGGCGGTGAACAGGAACAGCGCCAGCGCCGAGATGACCAGCAGCACGGCCAGGTACACCACGTCTTGCGGCCACAGCACCAGGCCGAACAGATAGAACTTGCGCGCGCCCAGGTCGAACAGCACGGCTTGGCGGCCGTTCCATTGCAGCCAGGGCAAGCCGTAGAAGATCAGCTGCGTGATGAAGACAAACGCGATGCGCCAGCGGGCAAAGTTGCCGCTGACGGATCGCGGATAGATCTTGCTGCGCACGCCGGCCAGCGTCTGCTCCAGGGTTTCGGCCCCGGGACGAGGCGGACGCGTGTGCGGGCGCCAGGGCGGCGGGTCGCCGCCAGGCTGCGTGCCGACGCTTGCGGTTGACCCTTCATCCATATGCTGCTCCGTACTGTAAGTCCATTGATGTGAAGGGCCGCCGGGGCGTCCCTTCACCTATGCGCCGCCGGCCGCGTTACTTGACCGCCGTGGTGCCGACCGCCGCGGTACCGACCGCCGCGGTATCGACCGCCGCCTGCCCGCCCGCTTCCGGCTTGTTCGACAAGCCCCATACCCACGCCGTCAACACCTTGATCTGCTCGGGATTCAGGATGTGTTCGTGCGCCGGCATGCGGTTGTCGCGACCGTCCAGGATGGTCTTGACGATGGAGGCTTCCGACGAGCCATACAGCCACACGTCGTCCGTCAGGTTGGGCGCGCCCACCAGCTGGTTGCCCTTGCCGTCCACACCGTGACAGGCGACGCAGAAGTTGCCGAACTCGCGCTTGCCACGAAACACGCGCACCGGGTCCGCCGTCAGCCCCGACAAGGACCGCACATACTGGGCAATGTCGCCGGCCGTCTTGGCATCGATGGCGGCCTTCCACGGCGGCATCACGCCATGGCGTCCTTCCTTGATGGTCTTCATGATGGTTTCGGGCGAACCGCCGTGCAGCCAGTCACCATCGGTCAGGTTAGGAAAGCTGGGGCCGCCCTTGGCGTCGGAGCCATGGCACTGCGCGCAGTTGTTCAGGAACAGGCGCTGGCCGATTTCACGGGCGCCCGTGTCCTGCGCGATCTGCGGCACGGTCATCGTTTCAAAACGCGCGTAGATGGGGCGCACGGCCTCGGCCATCTTGGCCTGCTGCCGCGCCACTTCCTCGGTGCTGCTGTAGCCCAGCTGGCCCTTGTACGAACCCAGGCCCGGCATGAAGAACAGATAGCCCAGCGCGAACAGGCACGCCAGCAGGTACATCCACGTCCACCACGTGGGAACAGGATTGTTCAGTTCGGTCAGGTCGCCGTCCCAGACGTGGCCGGTGTCTTCCACCTGCCCGGCGGCCGGCTTGGCGCCCAGCCAGCGGCGCTGCGTATACAGCAGCCACACGCACCAGACCACGCCGCCCACGGCAACGACCGAAATGAAAATGCCCCAGAAGCCATTGACGAAATCGCTCATGACCGCTTCGCTCCATCTTGTTGTGCCTGTCCGAATTCATCGGGCAGTGCGAACGGCAACATGGCCGATTCGCGATTGGCGCTCTGGCGCCCGCGCGAGCAGGCCCACCAGACGATGCCGAAAAAGGTCGCCATGGAAATGGCGGTAATGAATGCGCTCAGGATGCCCAGCATGATCAGCCTCCCGAAGCCGCCGGCGCGGCGGCTTGTGCAGCGGGTTGTGCAGCGGGTTGTGCAGTCGATTGCGCGGCGGCCTTCTTCGCCGCTTCGGCCGCCCGGGCCTCTTCGGCCTGCTTGGCGCGGCGCACGCCCACGCCCAGGCTTTGCAGGTAATCGACCAGCGCGTCTTCTTCCGTCTTGCCCTCGATGGCCTTGGGCGCGCCGGCGATCTGCTCGTCCGTGTAAGGCACGCCCAGCTTGCGCAGGGCAAGCATGCGTTCGGATACGTTCTGACCGGTGATCACCGTCTTTTGCAACCACGGATACGCGGGCATGTTCGATTCGGGCACCACCTTGCGCGGGTCGCGCAAGTGGATGCGGTGCCAGTCGTCGGAATAGCGTTCGCCCACGCGCGCCAGGTCGGGCCCCGTGCGCTTGGAACCCCACAGGAACGGATGATCGAAGACCGATTCGGCGGCCGTCGAATACGAACCATAGCGCTGCACCTCGGCGGCCAGCACGCGCACCTGTTGCGAGTGGCAGCCCACGCAGCCTTCACGGATGTACACGTCGCGGCCCATCAGCCGCAGCGGACTGTAGGGCTCGACGCCCGCCACCGGCTGCGTCGTGCTGTGCTGAAAGAACAGCGGAATGATCTGCACCAGGCCCGCGAAGGACACCACCAGGATGCTGGCAATGATCATCCAGCCGATGTTCTTCTCAAGCGTCTGGTGAGAAAAGAAGCCAGTTTTTTTGTTGGCCATGATGTCCTCGTCAAACAGTGGCGGGCACGGCGGGCGCGGCGGGTGCGGCGACCGACGGGCGAGCGGCATGGGGATCGTCAAGCGGAATGGCGGGGTTGACCGGCTGCGCGCCGCGCACCGTCTTCCACACGTTCCAGGCCATCACGAACACGCCCGACAGGAACAAGGTGCCACCCAGCAAGCGGATCAGGTAGTACGGAACCCGGGTCTTGAGCTCTTCGACAAAGCTGTAGACCAGCGTGCCGTCGGAGGCCGTGTCGCGCCACATCAGGCCCTGCTGCACCCCGGCAATCCACATCGCGGCGATGTACAGCACCACGCCGATGGTGGCGATCCAGAAGTGCAGTTCGATGGCCTTCACGCTGTACATCTTTTCGCGGCCATACAGGCGCGGTATCAGGTAGTAGAGCGAGCCGAAGGAAATCATCGCGACCCAGCCCAGCGCGCCGGAGTGCACGTGGCCGATGGTCCAGTCCGTGTAGTGCGACAGCGCGTTGACGGTGCGGATCGACATCATCGACCCTTCGAACGTGGACATGCCGTAGAACGACAGCGCGGTGACCATGAACTTCAGGATCGGGTCGGTGCGCAGCTTGTACCAGGCGCCTTGCAGCGTCATGATGCCGTTGATCATCCCGCCCCAGGACGGCGCCAGCAGGATCAGCGAAAACGTCATGCCCAGCGATTGCGTCCAGTCAGGCAGCGACGTGTACAGCAAGTGGTGCGGACCCGCCCACATGTACGTGAAGGCCAGCGCCCAGAAGTGGACGATGGACAGGCGGTAGGAATAGATCGGGCGGCCGGCCTGCTTGGGCACGAAGTAATACATCATGCCCAGGAAGCTGGTGGTCAGGAAAAAGCCCACCGCGTTATGGCCGTACCACCACTGCACCATGGCGTCCTGCACGCCGGCGTACGCCGAGTACGACTTCCACATCGACACCGGCATTTCGATGTTGTTGAAGATGTGCAGGATGGCGATGGTCAAGATGTACGAGCCGAAGAACCAGTTGGCCACGTAGATGTGCTTGGACCGGCGCTTGATGATGGTGCCGAAGAACACGATGGCGTAGGCGACCCAGACCAAGGTGATCAGGATGTCGATGGGCCATTCCAGTTCGGCGTATTCCTTGCTGCTGGTAAAGCCCATGGGCAAGGTGATCGCGGCGGCGACGATGACGATCTGCCAGCCCCAGAACGTGAAGGCGGCCAGCTTGTCGCAGAACAAGCGCGCCTGACAGGTGCGCTGGACAACGTAGTACGACGTCGTGAACAGAGCGCTGCCGCCAAAGGCGAAGATCACCGCATTGGTGTGCAGCGGGCGCAGGCGGCCGTAGCTGAGCCATGCGGTGTCGAAATTCAACTGCGGCCAAATCAGCTGCGCGGCGATAAATACGCCCACAGCCATGCCGACTATGCCCCACACCACCGTCATGAGCGCGAACTGCCTCACGATCTTGTAGTTGAAGGTATCGGCCTTGCTTGCGATTGCGGGGCAATCGTTCATCACCCTTCCCCTAAAGTAACAAATAGCTCCAGGCTTGAATGATGGGACTAGGCACACAAGTCGACGTTGATATGGATCAAGCGCACAACGGCCAGACAGGGAACGCGGCAATGCCGCAACGGACTCACGCGCGCGCGGCCTCAATGGCAACGCGCGCGCGGGCGCCCAGGCGCCGGGGAACCGGGGTGTCGGAAATGGGTGGGCGAGGTTTGCGCTTAGCCGCGCGAGCCGCGACCGCTGTCGTCGTCGCGCAGGATCGCCGTGCCGGCGTTGTCGGTATCGTCGTACTGGCCGTTGAACACGGCCCACCACAGCGATACGCCGATGGCCAGCACGAACAGCAGCGACAAGGGCAGCAAGAGATAGAGGATGGTCATGGCGCGGCTTCCAGCGCGCCGACGGGTGCGCTGCCCACCGACCAGTCGCGGCGGCACAGGCGCCACGAGTTATAGGCCACGGCCAGTGAGGACAGCAGCATCGTGATGGCGGCCAGCCAGGGTTGCACCCAGCCCAACAACGCCAGCGGCGTCATCAGCAAATGCCAGATCAACGAGCCGTACAGGTTTTGGCGGGCTTTCTCGCGCGCGCGGCGCAGCAGCGCGCCCAGCGCGGCGTCCGACATGGTGGGGTGCGCGGCCAATGCCGAATGCGCGGACGCCATGGCAGTGGGCACCGCCATCGACATCGCACAGGGGCAGCTCATGACCAGCAGCGCCACCATCACGGGCAGGCTGTGGGCGGGGTCGATGGCCGCCCAGCCGATAGCGGCGGCCAGCGCCAGCACCACCTGCGCCAAGACAAAGCGCGAGGCCAGCCGATCGGCGCGCGCGCCCAATTCCAGCCGTTGGGTTTCCACGCGCTGATGCCGCAGGCCGCCCGCCGCGTCGCCGAAGGATTGGCGGGCGCACAGTTCCAGGTAGCGCGCGGTCAGCAAGAACGCCACGAACATCGTGACGGAATCGAAATAGACGTCGCCGCGCCCGGTCCAGGTGGCGTGAACGCTGGGAACAAACGCCGCCACGATGCCCAACGCAACGGGCACGTCCATGCCCGCGCGGCCGTGGCGCAGGTTGTCACCGGCATGGCGCCAGATGGGCCAGGCCGAATACAGCACCACGGGAATGGTCAGGGCGAAGCTGGCCCAGTTCATCAGCACGATGGCCCAGTCCAGCGTTTCCAGCGCGTCGGCGGGCATGCTGTCATGGCGCAGGTAACCGGGCCACGCAAACATCATGACCTGCATCATGGCGAGCCACGCCAGCGACAGGCGCACCAAGGCGTGGCGGCGTTGCTGGCGGTCGGCGTCGGACAGGGACGCCGGGACGGCGAAAATCGATTTTGCTCGCATGCGCCGATGGTACCCAGCGGCGAAGGCCGGCACCTTGATCTGGATCAAGGCGGCTTTTCCGGCGTCCAAGCCAGCTATCGCAACGCGCCGCGCTTTTTCAGGTCGGCCACCCGCTCGGCGCAGATTCCCGCTTCGGCCAGCACCTCTTCGCTGTGTTCGCCAAACGCGGGCGCGGCGCGCGGCGTGTCCGCCTGGCTGCGACCGAACTTGATCGCCTGCGCGAAGCCCCGGTAGCTGCCAACGACCGGATGCGCGAATGTGGAGATCATGTTCTCGGCCTGCACCTGGGGAAAGTCGAACATGTCTTCAACGCCGCGCGCGGCGGCGCAAGGCACCTCTTCGCCAAACCAGGCTTCCCATTCCAGGGCGGTGCGCGCGCGCAGCGCTTCATGCAGGTGCGGCACGATTTCGTCGCGATGCTCGGCGCGCTTGCGCACCGAGTCGTAACGCGGATTTGCAGCCAGGTCCGCCAGCCCGGTCTTCTCGCACAAGGCCTGCCAGAAGTGCGGCGTGTTGGCCGAGATATACAGATAGCCGCCGCCCGTGGGGTGCAGGCCCGTGATGCCGCCCGAACGCATGTCGCGCCCGATCTCGCGCGGTTCGCCCTCGGCCCAGACCAGCCGGGCCGATTGCAACGCCAGCGCGCTGCGCAGCAAGGACACGCCCACGAACTGCCCGCGACCGCTGCGTTCGCGTTCATACAGCGCCGACGCCACCCCGGCCGCCACCATGGACGACGCGTAGTAATCCACCACTGAGCCGTACAGGATCTCGGGCGGGCCTTCCGCCTTGCCCTGCAACGCGCACATGCCCGTCATGGTTTGCAGCACCTGGTCGTAGCCGGCCTTGTCCTTGAGCGGACCGGTTTCCCCATAGCCGGTGACGGCGCAGTAGATCAGCCGGGGGTTCACCTCGGCCAGCTGCTCGTAGGCGATGCCCAGGCGCGCGGGCACGCTGGGCCGGAAGTTGTGCACCAGCACGTCGGCCTGGCGCGCCAGGTCGTGCAGCACCGCCAACGCGTCGGGCTGTTTCAGGTCCAGCACCAGCCCGCGCTTGCCCCGGTTCACGCCCAGGAAGGCGCGGCTTTCGGTGTCCAGCGTGGACGGGTACTTGCGCAGGTTGTCGCCCGTGGGCGGTTCCACCTTGATGACGTCCGCGCCCTGGTCCGCCAGCAGCGTGCAGCCATACGGCCCGGCGATGTAGGCGCTTAAGTCCAGCACGCGTACGCCCGCCAGCGGGCCACCGGTACAAACGTGTTCAGTTGCCATCATTGCTGTTGCTCCGTGCCGTCCAGCCCCAAGGCCTGGGCCGAACGCAGTATCGCTTCGGCGCGGCGCAGGAACGGGCCGTCGATCATGCGGCCGTCCACCACGAACGCGGCGACGCCTTTGTCCGATGCCTCGCGCGCGGCCTGCACCACGCGGGTAGCGTGGGCGATTTCTTCATCCGTCGGGCGAAACGCGGCGTTGACCAGCGGCACCTGGCGCGGGTGAATGCAGCTTTTGCCCAGGTAGCCCAGGCTGCGCGCCAGCTCGGCCTCGGCGCGAAAGCCCGCTTCGTCTTCGATATTGGCAAAGGCCGAGTCATAGGCAAACACCCCCGCCTCGGCCGCCGCCATGCGCAGCGCAAACATCGCCTGCTGCACGGCCACGTTCTGGCGGCGGCTGATGCCGGCGGGTTCGAAAAGATCCCCCAGGCCCAGCTGCAAGCCGGCCACCGACGGATGCGCGGCCGCCAAGGGGGCCGCCCGGCGCAACGCGCGGGCCGATTCAATGTTCAACAGCAACCCGACCGGTTCATTCACCCCGTTGGCGGCACGCGCCTGTTCGATGGCGCTGGCCGCCGCCACCACGTCGGCCTCGCTTTCCGCCTTTGGCAGATTCACCAGATGCAGGCCCGGCCGCACCACCGCCTGCACGTCGGCATGAAAATGCCCACTGTCCAGCGCGTTGACCCGCACGATCAGCGTCTTGCCCGACGCCGCGGTCTGCGGGTCGGCCAGCATGCGGGCCAGGTGCTCGCGCGCTTCGGCCTTGCGCGACGGGGCCACGGCGTCCTCCAGGTCGAACGACAACGCGTCCGCGGGGCCGCTCAATGCCTTGGCGAATAACTCGGGACGGGAACCTGGAACGAACAGTTTGCTTCTCATGCTTGCGCTCTTGTGACGGAGGTTGAATCGGGGTCGTGCTTATTGAATGGATATGTTCCGGTCGCGCGCCACCTGCTTCCACTTGGCGGCGTCGGCCTGCACCAGATCGGCAAACTGCGGCACGGTCAGTTCGGCCGGCACCGCGCTTTCCTCGGCGAACATGGCGCGCATCTTGTCGTCGTTGACGATGGCGCGGATCTCGGCGTTCAGCTTGTCCACCAGCGGCGCGGGGGTGCCGGCCGGGGCCAGCACGCCCCACCACAGTTCCACCGAGTAGCCGGGCTGGCCTTCACCGATGGTGGGCAGGTCGGGATAGAACTGCGACCGCTTGGGTGACGTGACGGCCAGCACGCGCAGCTTGCCGCCCTTGAGCAGCGATGCCGTCGACGCGAAGCTGCCGATCACGAAATCGACGCGGCCACCGGCCAAATCGTTCAGCGCGTGCGACATGCCCTTGTAGGGCACGTGCGTGAACGCCGTCTTCTCGCCACCCGCCAGGATTTCGCTGGCCATCTGGTTGACCGAGCCCAGCCCGGCGCTGCCGTAGGTCAGCTTGCCCGGTTCTTTGCGGCCGACAGCCAACAGGTCGGCCATGGATTGGTACGGCGAGTCCTTGCCCACCACCAAGGCCATCGGGCTGCGCGCCAGCATCGCCACGGGCGCGAAGCTGCGCACCACGTCGTACTTCAAATTGGTCTGTACCGCCGCGTTGGTGGTCAGCGTGGACGAAGACAGCATCAGCACCGTGCCGTCCTTGGGTGCGCGCGCGACGTATTCCGCGCCAATCGCCCCGCCCGCGCCGGGCCGGTTTTCAACAATGACGGTGTTCGACAGGCGCGCCCCGAGCTTTTCGGCCAGCACGCGTGCGAACACGTCATTGCTGCCGCCAGGCGGAAACGGCACCACCATGGTGATGGTGGGCGGTATGGAGGCGGACTGCGCCATGGCGGTCGCGGGCGCGCCCGCGGCAACCGCCAGCGTCAGGCTCAGGGCCAACGCGGGTATGGCCGCGCGCAGCGTGTGCAAAGTCAGGTTCATCGTAGGTCTCCTCGGTGTCGGTCTGTTCCGGCAGGCGTGGCACGCCCGTCCCGCAGCCGCTTTTCGTTGTGGTCGTCTCGCATACTAGGACCGGCCACTGATGATATAAAGCGAGGATTCTTAAAACACTACGTGAGGATTCCTGATGAAGATCGAATCTTTCCGTACGCTCAATGCGGTGCTGCGCGGCGGCAGCTTCGCGGCGGGCGCCGCGGACATGAACCTGTCGCCCAGCGCCGTCAGCTTGCAGATGAAGCAGATGGAGCAATACTTCGGCCAGCCGCTGTTCGACCGGTCGGCGCTACAGGTCAGGCCGAACGCCTTTGCCGCCGAAGTGGACGCGGTGCTGCAGGACGCGCTGGCCCGGCTGGACGAACTGCGCCGGCGCAGCACGCCCGCCGTTGAAGGGCGCGTGCGGCTGGGCACCATCGAACCGTTGCAGGTCACGCTGCTGCCCCCGCTGCTGCGCAAACTGCGGGAACGCTATCCCCAGCTAGACGTGCGGCTGGTGCGCGGCCGCGCCACCGAATTGACCGAGAAACTGAAAAAAGGGGAAATCGACGCCGCGATCATCACGCAGCCGGAGACGGGCGGGTCCAGCCGCCTGGTGTGGACGCCGCTGTTTCGGGAAACGCTGGTCCTGATCGCCCCGCCCGATTCCTCAGAAACGCGCGTGGCCGAACTGTTCCAGCGCTACGAATGGATCCGCTTTGACAAGACCACTATCGGTGGCCGACTGGCCGCGCGCTATGTGGCGCAGCACGCGCCGCACGCGCGCTGCCGCATCGAAATGCAGTCGCTGGCGGCGCTGACGGCGCTGGTGTCCGCAGGGCTGGGGGTCTGCGTGCTGCCCGAGCCGGGGCGCAACCTGCTAGACGTGCATCCCGTGCGCGTGTTGCCGCTGGGCAAACACGCGCCGTACCGGCAAATTTCCTTTGTGTGCCGGCAAGCAGACGAAGAGAACCGGCTGGTGCAGGCGCTGCTGGAAGGTGCGCGGCCTTAGCCGGGCTCTGCCTGCTTGGCCATATCGATAAACGCGCGCAACGCCGACGATACGCGACGTTGCCTTGGGTAATACAGCATGAAGCCGGCAATTGTGGGGCACCAGTCATCCAGCATGCGCACCAGCCGGCCCGATTGCAGCAGGTCGCGCACGTAGTATTCCGGCACGCAGCCGATGCCGATGCCGTCCACCGCCGCGCGCACTTCCGCGTGCACGTCGCTAAGCGCGATGCGGCCGGACACGTCCACCTCAACCGCCACCCCGTCCTTTTCAAATTCCCATTTGTAGTAGCGCCCGCTGGGAAAGCGGTAGCGCACGCACTCGTGGCCCAGCAGGTCGTCGGGATGGCGCGGCAATGGCCGGCCCGCCAGGTAGGCGGGCGACGCCACGGTCGCCGCGCGCAGGCTGGGGCCGATCGGCACGGCCACCATGTCTTCCGGCACGGCCTCCAGCAAGCGCACGCCGGCATCGAAACCCGAGCCGACGATATCGACAAAGCTGTCGTCCTCGGCGATTTCCAGGCGGATATCCGGGTACGCCGCCAGGAAGCGCGCGGCCATCGGCATCAGCAACATGTAGGACGCCGCGCGAGACGTGTTGATCCGCAGCGTGCCGGACGCCGAACCCCGAAAGTGGTTCATCTCTTCCAACGCGTCGCCCAGGTTGGCAAGGGCGGGAAGCAGGCGCTCGGCCAGGCGCTGGCCGGCGTCGGTCAGCGCCACGCTGCGCGTCGTGCGGTTGAACAGGTTCACGCCCAACCGTTCTTCCAGGCTGCGGATCGCGTAGCTGACGGCGGACGTGGACAGGCCCAGTTCTTCGCCCGCGCGGCGAAAGCTGCAATGCCGGGCGACGGCGGCGAACGCCGCCAGGTGCGACAGGTTATCTGCCTGCATGATTATGCAAATTCCTTCAATAAAGCATGCGGAAATTCTAGCTTGATAGCGGAAATTCCGAGGAATATTGTGAACGTCTGCTTAACAAATTTAATTCGAGTCCACCATGATCCAAGCCCGTGGCTATGCCGCCCACAGTACCGACACCCCGCTCGTCCCGTTCAGCTTCACGCGCCGCGAGCCGGGCGATGACGACGTGCTGATCGACATTCTTTACAGCGGCATCTGCCATTCCGACTTGCATCAGGCGCGCGGCGACTGGGGCAATTCGGTGTTCCCGATGGTGCCGGGCCACGAGATCGTGGGCCGCGTGGCGCAAGTGGGCAAGAACGTCACCAAGTTCAAGGCAGGCGATTTCGCGGGCGTGGGCTGCATGGTGGATTCCTGCCTACATTGCAAGGCCTGCCGCTTGAACCTGGAGCAGTACTGCGAGGAAGGCGCCACCCTGACCTATAACGACAAGGAACGCGGCAGCGACCAGCTGACGTTTGGCGGCTATTCCGACCGCATCGTCGTCAAGGAACACTTTGTTGTGAAGGTGTCTGACAAGCTGGATCTGAAGGCCGTTGCTCCGCTGCTGTGCGCCGGCATCACCACGTATTCGCCGCTGCGCCACTGGAAGGTCGGCCCCGGCCAGAAGGTGGGCGTGATCGGGCTGGGCGGGCTGGGCCACATGGGCGTGAAGTTCGCCCATGCCATGGGCGCACATGTCGTGATGATCACCACTTCCGCCGACAAGGGCCGCGACGCCAGGCGCCTGGGCGCCGACGAGGTGCTGGTGTCGCGCGACGCAGAGGCGATGGCGGCGCACGCGGGCACGTTCGATTTCCTGTTGAACACCGTGCCCGTCAGCCATGACGTGAACCCGTACCTGGCGCTGCTGACGCTGAACGGCACGATGGCGCTGGTGGGCGCGCTGACGCCGCTGGACCCGATTCCGGGCGCGAACCTCATCATGGGCCGCAAGTCGATCGCGGGCTCGGCCATCGGCGGCATGGAAGAAACGCAAGAGATGATGGACTTCTGCGCCGAACACGGCATCGTCAGCGATGTCGAGATCGTGCCGATCCAGGCCGTGAACGAGGCCTATGAACGCCTGGTAAAAAACGACGTGAAGTACCGCTTTGTCATCGACATGGCGTCGCTGGCGCAAGAGGCGGCGGCCGCTTAAGAGCGACAAGGCGCGGGCGCTGCCCCCCGAGGGAAAAAAAAAGGGTGCCCGAAGGCACCCTGAATCCACCCTACAACAGCACCTACAACTGCAAAGCAATCTATCCGTGCGTCACCCGGTCAGCGCTCACCGGGTGACGCACCATGCGTTCAAGCAATCACGCATTCAAGCGTTCAAGCCACCTTCTGTTCCTTGCCGTGTTCGAACTGGGCTTCTTCCGTGGAGCCCGTCAGCGCCGTGGTCGAGGACTGGCCGTTTTCAATCGTCTGCGTCACGGCGTCGAAGTAGCCGGTGCCCACTTCGCGCTGGTGCTTCACGGCGGTGAAGCCCATTTCGGCGGCGGCGAATTCCTTCTGCTGCAATTCCACGAAGGCGCTCATCTGGCGGCGGGCATAGCCGTGGGCCAATTCGAACATGCCGTAGTTCAGTGCGTGGAAGCCGGCCAGCGTGATGAACTGGAACTTGTAGCCCATGGCGCCCAGCTCGCGCTGGAACTTGGCGATGGTGCCGTCGTCCAGGTTCTTCTTCCAGTTGAACGAGGGCGAGCAGTTGTACGCCAGCAGCTTGCCCGGAAATTGGCGATGGATCGCGTCCGCGAACTTGCGGGCATATTCCAGGTTGGGCGTGGACGTTTCGCACCAGATCAGGTCGGCGTACGGCGCGTAGGCCAGACCACGCGAAATGGCTTGATCGATGCCGGCCTTGGTGCGGAAGAAGCCTTCCACGGTGCGCTCGCCGGTGATGAACGGGCGGTCGTTTTCGTCCACGTCGCTGGTCACCAGGTCGGCGGCATCGGCGTCGGTGCGGGCCAGCAGCACGGTGGGCGTGCCCATCGTGTCGGCCGCCAGGCGCGCCGACACCAGCTTGGCCACGGCTTCGCGGGTGGGCACCAGCACCTTGCCGCCCATGTGGCCGCACTTTTTCACGGACGCCAACTGGTCTTCGAAGTGCACGCCCGAGGCGCCGGCGTCGATCATTGCCTTCATCAGTTCAAAGGCATTGAGCACGCCGCCAAAGCCCGCTTCGGCATCGGCCACGATGGGCGCGAAGTAATCGATATAGCCTTCGTCGCCCGGGTTCTTGCCTTCCATCCATTGGATCTGGTCGCAGCGCGCCAACGAATTGTTGATGCGGCGAACCACTTGCGGCACCGAGTTGGCGGGGTACAGCGACTGGTCGGGATACATCTCGCCGGCCAGGTTGGCGTCGCCGGCCACTTGCCAGCCCGACAGGTAGATGGCCTTCAAACCGGCCTTGACCTGTTGCATGGCCTGGTTGCCGGTCAGGGCGCCCAGCGAATTCACGAAGGGTTCGCTATGCAGCAGTTCCCAAAGACGGGTGGCGCCACGTTCGGCCAGCGTGTGCTGCACGCTGATCGAGCCGCGCAGGCGGATGACATCCTCGGCGCTGTAGTCGCGCTTGATGCCCTGCCAGCGGGTGTTCTCGGCCCAGTCTTTCTGCAAATTGCGGATTTCGGTTTCGCGAGTGCTCATGGTGATGCTCCTGGTCAGTGATAAGAAGACTTCAAAGATTCGCGTCTTGCATTGCGTGAATCGTTGGACAAAGTCTATGCCTCTGCTGCAAAGCAAGGTGGGCTTGTGTCTTATAGAAGACGAAAAATATTTGCCTATAAAATCAATAGGTTGAAAGCAGCATTTCGCATCACGAAACGCTTTTGTCATCTATGAAATGCGCTTTGGTTGCGCAGCAGCAGGAACTTTCACATCACGAGACTTACATTTCACAATGCGGAAAAACGGCCTTTTTCGCAGCGCCTACAATGCCGCTATTCCCCCAGCTATTCCTGATTTGCCATGACCCTGTCGCACGGCCCCCTGGGCCAGAGCGTGGCCTACGCCTCGCAATACGATCCTTCGCTGCTGTTCCCCATCGCGCGGTCGCACAACCGCGCGGCGCTGAACCTGACCGCCGGCAACCTGCCCTTTACGGGCGTTGATCTCTGGAACGCCTACGAGCTGTCCTGGCTGGACGCCAAGGGCAAGCCGCGCGTGGCAATGGCCACGTTCTCGGTGCCGGCCGACAGCCCCAACATCATCGAATCCAAGTCATTCAAGCTCTATCTGAATTCGTTCAACCAGACGCGGCTGGTCAATTCCGCCGCGCTGCGTGGGCGGCTGGAACGCGACCTGAGCGCCGCGGCCGGCGCGCCGGTGGGCCTGGACTTCTTCCTGCCGCAGCGATTTTCCGAATTGCAGATGGGCGAGATGGACGGCATCTATATCGACAAGCTGGATATCGAGATCGACACCTACGAGCCGGCGCCGCAAGTGCTGCGCACGCGGCCGGGCGACGTGGTCCAGGAAACGCTGGCATCGCGGCTGTTGAAGTCCAACTGCCCCGTGACGGGCCAGCCGGATTGGGCCAGCGTGCAGATCCGCTACCGGGGCGCGCCCATCGACCGGGAATCGCTGCTGCGCTATGTGGTGTCCTTCCGCCAGCACGCCGAATTTCACGAACACTGCGTCGAGCGCATCTTCAGCGACATCATGCAGGCGTGCGCCCCCGAACAGCTGACTGTGTACGCGCGCTACACGCGCCGTGGCGGGCTGGACATCAACCCCTGGCGCAGCAACTTCGAAGCCGCGCCCCCGGCCGACGTGCGCACCGTTCGGCAATAAAGCCCACGCGGCGCGCCGCCTGGCGCGCGCCGCGGCTCGCCCGTTCTCACGCTTAGTTACACACGCACTGCCCGCCGCCGTTTTCGTTTATGGTTCGCACGGCATCAGGGCGGGCCGACCGGCTCGCCGCCACATCCGAACCTTAGACATTTCACTCCCCCAAGGAGGCGGCAATGCAAGTGCGAGATTGGTTTGTCGAGCGTCAACCCGAGTACGCGCAATGGAGGCAAGACCTGCATGCGCACCCCGAGTTGAGTTTCCAGGAACACCGCACCGCCGAGCTCGTCGCGGCCAAGCTGCGGCAATGGGGTCTGGACGTGCATGCCGGCATCGGCGGCACAGGCGTGGTGGCCGTGTTGCAGGGCGAACGGCCGGGCAAGCGCCGCATCGGCCTGCGCGCCGACATGGACGCGCTGCCTATGCAGGAAAAAACCACGCTGCCCTACCGTTCCACCCATGAAGGCACGTTCCATGGCTGCGGCCACGACGGCCACACCGCCACACTGCTGGCCGTGGCGCAGCACCTGTCGCAAAACCGGGACTTTGCCGGCACCATCAACTTCATCTTCCAGCCCGCCGAGGAAACCCTGGCCGGCGGCGTCGCGATGATGGCCGATGGACTCTTCAAGCGCTTTCCGTGCGACGAAATCTATGGCTTGCACAACAACCCCATGGTCGGCAAGGGCCGCGTGGCCGTGCGCGAAGGCGCGTTGCTGGCAGCCTGTGACGGTTTTGTCATCCGCGTGCATGGCGTGGGCTGCCACGGCGGCATGCCGCAACAGGGCAATGACCCGGTCGTCATCGCCTGCCAGTTGGTGGGCATGCTGCAAACCGTTGTCAGCCGCGCGCTGGACCCTCTGGAATCGGGCGTGGTCAGCGTCGGCATGATGAACGGCGGCACCGCGCCCAACGTCATCCCCGACCTGATCGAGCTGCGCGGCACGATCCGCACCATGAGCCTCGCCGCCCGCGAAACAGCCCTGCGCCGGGTACGTGAAATGTGCGAGGGGCTTGGGGTTGCCAACGCCACCCGCATCGACGTCGAATTCGGCATGGGCTGCCCCCCGACCATCAACGCGCCCGGTCCGGCGGCCACCGTCACGGCGGCCGCCACGCGCGTCGTCGGCGCCGACCTGGTCGATGACCGCATCACCCCGTTGATGGCGGGAGAAGATTTCGCGTATCTGCTCCAGGAATGTCCGGGCGCCTACTTCTTCGTAGGCCAGGACGGCCACTTCTGCCATCACCCGGAATACGACTTCGACGACGACATCCTGCCCACGGGCGCGGCCGTATTCGTTGAGATCGTGCGCGACCGCCTGGGCTGATCCGCCCTTTTCCCTGGCTGTTTCCCTTAGCTTTTCCATCCACGGACGCGCCGCTGCGGCGCGCCCGTGTTCCCTTACGCCTGTACGGCGCTTGCAGGAGTCCGTGATGACGCCTCCGTCTTCCCCCGCTTATCAAGTTTCCGCCGCCATGCGCCGCCGCGTGGTCATTGCGTCGGTGCTGGGCAACGCCTTCGAATGGTTCGATTTCGCCATCTACGGCATGTTTGCCGCCGTGATATCACGGCTGTACTTCCCCACGGGCGACAACGCGACGTCGCTGCTGCTGGGGCTGGCCACCTTTGGCGTGGCCTTTGCGGTGCGACCCATCGGCGGGCTGGTACTGGGCATGTACGCCGACCGCCACGGACGGCGGCGCGCGCTGTCGCTGATGATCCTGATGATGGCGGGCGGCACCGCCATGATCGGCGTGCTGCCCACCTACGCGTCCATCGGCATGGCCGCCAGCGTGCTGATGCTGGTGGCGCGCCTGATCCAGGGCTTTTCGGTGGGCGGCGAATATGCCAGCGCCAGCGCCATGCTGGTGGAGTTTGCGCCGCCCAACCGGCGCGGCCTGTACGGCAGCTTTCAGATGTGCTCGCAGGCGCTGGCGTTCTCGGCCGGCGCGGGCGTGGTCTATCTGCTGTCGTCCAACCTGTCGACCGCCGACCTGGAAAGCTGGGGTTGGCGCGTGCCGTTCCTGTTCGGCATCCTGATCGGGCCCATCGGCTATTACCTGCGCACGCAGGTGGACGAAACGCCCGAATTCCGCAAGTTTCAGGATCAGCGCGTCAAGCCCACGCAGACCACGCTGCGCACGCTGTTCTCGCGCTATCCGCGCGAACTGACCGGGTCGTTCTGCATTGTGGTCACGGGCACGGCGTCCAATTACGTCATGCTGCTATACCTGCCCCTGTTTGCCGTCACGGAGCTGGGCCTGACGATGGGCGACGCGCAGCTAAGCAGCGCCTTGGCCGCCGTGTTGCTGCTGGTGTTGTGCCCGCTGTCCGGCGCGCTGTCCGACCGCCTGTCGCGCCGCGCCCTGATGCTGCCGGCCACGTTCGCCTTTGGCGTCGTCACCTGGATCATGATGGCGCGCGTGCTGCAAGAGCCGTCGTTCGCCACCCTGCTGCAAGCGCAGTTGGCGGCGGCGGCGTGCATGGGCGTGATGTGGGGGCCGACGCCCGCGCTGATGACCGAGATCTTGCCGGTGAACCTGCGGTCCACGGGCGTATCCCTGTCGTACAACCTGGCCGTGATGCTGTTCGGCGGCCTGGCGCCTTTTATCAACACCGCGTTGATCCAACGTACGGGTGACCTGATGGTGCCGGTGTACTACGTGGCGTTTTGCGTATTCATCGGGCTGATCGGCTTGCTGCTGCTGGGGCCGGGCAAGCCGCGCGGCGATACCGGGCTGCACGCGGCGCTGCAAGAAAGGCCGGCGTAATGACGGCCTCGGCTTGAAAGCGGTGGCGCCGGCTCAGGGCCGGGCGACCGCCGCCCCCGCCATGACGGGATCGGCGCGGCGCGCCTGCACCGCGATCCATTGCGCCAGCAGCGCCGCCGCCGTGAACGCCACGCCGGCGCCCACCCACGGGCCCTGGCGGAAACCGGCGTCCAGCAAAATGCCGAAGGCCAGCGGCCCCAGCGCCGACCCGACGTCCATGCCCGAATACACCAGCCCATAGACCGAACCGGTCGAGCCCTTGGGCGTTACACGGCGGATCAACATGTCGCGGGACGGCGCGGCCACGCCCGAGCAGAAGCCGGCCAGGCCCACCACCGGCGCGGCCAGGGCGGCGGGCACCCAGCCCAGCGCCAGCACCACCAGCGTCAAGCCCGCCAAGAGCAGCGCAACCATCACGGTGCGCTCGGTGCGCGGGTTGGCCGATACCAGGAAGCCGCCCGCCGCCATGCCCACGGCCGAGGCCACCATGTAGCCGGACAGGGCCGAGCTGGCCACCACGTTGGACAAGCCATACAGCTGATCCAGCAACGGAATCGTGTAGTTCTGCACTGATGACAAGGCAATCGACGTGCAGGCGAAGAACAGGAACGCGCCCCACAGCGCCGGCTTGGACAGCAACGTGGCCAAGGTGGCCAGCACGCCTTCTTGCGGTTTGGGCGCCTGCGCGGCCGCGGCCTTGGCCGGGGACGCCGCCGTGTTGGTATTGCCGGTGTCGTCGCCCATGACGTCGGCGCTTAGCGGCAAGGGGCCGCCCAGCAAGTGGCCGCCCAGCACGGTCAACAGCAGCACCACCGCCACCAACCCGGCGGCGCTGTAGGCCGCCACGCGCCAGTCGGCCAGCAGAATGATCGTGGTCATGAAAACCGGGGTCAACGCCCAGCCCAGGTTGCCGGTCAGCCCATGCGCCGAAAACGCGTGGCCCAGCCGCGACGCCGTGATGCGGTGGTTGATGATGGAGTAATCGGCCGGGTGGAAAACGGAATTGCCGATACCGCCGACGATAGCCGCCGCCATCAACATCGGGTAGCCATTGGCCGACCCGATCAACACGCCCGAGAGCACGAAGCACGCCAGGCCGAACCACAGCACGGGCCGTGCGCCGATGCGGTCCACGACAAAGCCGGACGACGCCTGCCCCACGCCCGACACGACGTAGAACGTGGCCACCAGCGCGCCGACGCGCGCGAAGTCCAGGCCGAAGGCCGTGGCCAGCGACACGTTCAGCAGCGGCAACACCAGTTGGAAGAAGTGCGAGGCGGCGTGCGCAACGCCGATCAGCAAGATGGTTTTCCAGTCGCGCCGGCGAACGTCGGCTTCTGATGGAAGGATATGGGTGGCGGTGGTCATTGCAAAAAGCCGCGGCAGCGGCGCGTGGCGCAGGCGGCGAAGCCATGCGCGGGTTGTCTCCGGCAACGGCCGGGGAACCCGGACGTCGTGTTCATGGCGAATGCGGCGGCTGGGCCGGGCCGGATCGTGCCGGCCATCGCTCTTTCTCTATGTCGGCGGCCGTCCTGTCGCGAGCCGGGCCGCCGATTTGAAATTCAGGATACTGCCCGGTGGACCGGGCGCATACAGCACATACGGCCGATATGGCCGATACGGCGGACCCGCCGTAAACAACGCCTGCCAACGCCTGCCAACGCCTACAGCGCCTACAGCGCCTTTTCGCGGATGGCGGGCCAGGCGCGTTGCAGGTAGTACAGCATCGACCAGACGGTCAGCACCGCCGCAACGATGATCAGTACATCGCCCAGCAGCTTGGTATTCATGCCGTAGATCGGCTGGTTGTACAGCAGGCACGGAATTGCCACCATCTGCGCAGCCGTCTTGAATTTGCCCAGCCGGTGCACCGCGACGCTGGCGCTGGCGCCAATCTTCGCCATCCATTCACGCAGGGCCGAAATGGTGATTTCGCGGCCGATGATGATCAGCGAGATAAACGCGTCGACACGGCTCAGATCCAGCAGCACGATCAGCGCGGCGCACACCATCAGCTTGTCCGCGACGGGGTCCAGGAAGGCGCCGAAGGCCGAGGTCTGGTTCCAGCGCCGGGCCAGCCAGCCGTCAAACCAATCGGTCAGTGCCGCGATGATGAACGCCCACGCCGCAAAAGAGTCGCGGGTGGGAACCGACATCCAGCTCTCGGGCAGGTAGAACAGCCCGACCACCAGCGGAATCATGGCGATGCGCAGCCATGTCAGGATAATGGGTACGTTAATTGGCATAGTGTCCGTATGCTACATCAGCCGGATGACGCTGGCTGTATCGGCGCGGTGGGTTGGCCGAGGGATGGCCGTGGGTTGGGCCGCCCCTACCCACGCAGCGCCTCGTAGATGCGTTCCGCCAGGTCCTGCGAAATCCCGTCCACCGACGCCAGGTCCTCGATGCTGGCGGACGCCACCCCCGAAAACCCGCCAAACCGGGCCAGCAGTCGCTGCCGCCGCCGGGCGCCCACGCCCTCGATCTCTTCCAGCCGCGACACGTTGCGCGTCTTGGCGCGGCGCGCGCGCATGCCGGTAATGGCAAAGCGGTGCGCCTCGTCGCGCACCTGGGCGATCAGCATCAGCGCGGCGGACTCACCGCCCAGCGCCACGGGCGGCCGCTCGTCGGCAAACACCAGGGTTTCCAGGCCGACCTTGCGCCCTTCCCCCTTGGCCACACCCACCAGCGTCTGGATATCCAGCCCCAATTCCGCGAACACCTTGCGCGCCACTTCGACCTGGCCCTTGCCGCCGTCGATCAGCACCAGCCCGGGCATGGGGGCTTCGCCATCGGCCACCTTGGCGAACCGGCGCGTCAGCACCTGGCGCATCGCCGCGTAATCGTCACCCGGGGTGATGCCGGCAATGTTGTAACGGCGGTATAGCGACGGCTGCATGTCGTGGTGTTCGAACACCACGCAGGACGCCTGGGTGGCCTCGCCCGCCGTATGGCTGATGTCGAAACATTCAATGCGCAGCGCATCCAGCGCGGCCTCGTCGGTGTCCAGGTCCAGCGCCTCGGCCAGCGCCAGTGTGCGACCGGCGCGAGCGCCAGATTCGGTCAGTGCGCGCGCCAGGGCCATCTCGGCATTCTTGCCCGCCTGTTCCAGCCAGGATCGCCGCGCGCCCTGGGGCCGCGTCAGCATGCGCGACGGGCGCCCACCGGCCTGCTCGATCAGCAGGTTGATCAGTTCCGGGTCGGGCAAGGCGTGCGAACAGACCAGCACGGGCGGCATGGCGTTGTCGGTGTAGTGCTGGGCGATGAAGGCCTCCAGCACCTGCGGCGCGGCCTCGCCTTCGGCGTGCGTCGGAAAGAACGGCTTGTCGCCCAGGTGGCGGCCGCCGCGCACCATCGCCAGGTTCACGCAGACCTTGCCGCCCGCCACGGCCACCGCAATGATGTCGGTGTCTTCGCCGCTGGTGTTTTCCATGGTCTGCTGATGCAGCACGCGCGCCAGCGAACCCATCTGGTCGCGCAAGGCGGCGGCTTCCTCAAAGCGCAGCTCGCCCGCTGCCTGCTGCATGCGCGTTTCGATTTCGCCCATGACGTCTTTGGCCTCGCCGTTCAGAAAGCGCACGGCGCGCTGCACGTCGCGCTGGTATTCCTCGGCGTCGATCGCGCCTACGCAAGGCGCCGAACAGCGCCCGATCTGATGCAGCAGACAGGGCCGCGAGCGGTTGGCGAAGACGGTGTCTTCACAGGTGCGCAGGCGGAACACCTTTTGCAGGATCTGGATGGTTTCGCGCACGGCCCAGGCGTTGGGGAACGGCCCGAAGTACTGGCCGCGCTTGTTCGTCGCGCCCCGGTAGTAGGCAATGCGCGGCCATTCGTGGCCGGTGATCAGCAGGTACGGGTAGGACTTGTCGTCGCGAAACAGGATGTTGTAACGCGGCTTCAGGCTCTTGATGAGGTTGTTTTCCAGGATCAGCGCTTCGGCTTCCGAGCGCGTCACCGTGACCTCCAGCCGCGCCACCTTCGCCACCATCTGGGCAATGCGCGGGCTGGCCAGGTTCTTCTGGAAATACGACGAGACGCGCTTTTTCAGGTCGCGCGCCTTGCCGACATACATGACTTCACCGGCCGCATCCAGGTGTCGGTAGACACCCGGCAGATGCGGCAGGTCAGCCAGGAACGATTTGAGATTGAAGTCGTCGGGCATTCTGATAACGGCTTTCGGCCTGCAAGGTATCCCAGTCGGGCGCATCAAAACGCGGCATCAGGCGGCGGATGCGTTCGACCGATTCGGGCGCATGCTCGAACGTCAGTCGCGACAGCAGGTCGTCGGCCAGGTCCGGGCGGTTGCACACCAACACCATGTCGCAACCAGCGTTGAGCGCGGCGTTGGCACGGGCCAGGATATCACCTGCGACCGAGGCGCCTTCCATCGTCAGGTCGTCCGAGAAGACCACGCCGTCATAGCCCAGGCGCTCGCGCAGGATGTCCTGCACCCACTTTTTGGAAAAGCCGGCCGGGTGCTTGTCGACCTTGGGGTAGATCACGTGCGCGGGCATCACGGACGGCAGCACGGCGTCGCCCAGCCACGCGTACGGGGCGGCGTCGTCATTGAGGATGTCGTCCAGCTTGCGCGGGTCCACGGGGATCTCGTGGTGCGAATCGGCTTGCACATAACCATGCCCGGGGAAATGCTTGCCGCAGGCGGACATGCCCGCCAGCGACAGGCCCTGGATCAGGGCGCGCGACAGCATCGTGACCACGCGCGGGTCCGAATGGAAGGCGCGGTTGCCGATCACCTTGCTGACGCCGTAGTCCAGGTCCAGCACGGGGGTGAAGCTCATGTCCACGCCGCAGGCGCGCAGCTCGGCGGCCAGCACATAGCCGGCTTCCGTGGCCAGGCGCATGGCCTGCAAGGGGTCGCGGTCCCATAGCGTGCCCAGGTCGCGCATGGCCGGCAAGACGGTGAAGCCGTCTTCGCGGAAGCGCTGCACGCGGCCCCCCTCGTGGTCCACCAGGATCAGCAGCGGTTCCTTGCGGGCCTTGTGGATCTGGCGCGTCAGACGGGTCAGCTGCTTGCGGCTTTCGAAGTTGCGGGCGAACAGAATCACGCCGCCCACCAGCGGATGGCGCAGACGCGTCTTTTCTTCTTTGGTAAGCGAGGTGCCCGCCACGTCGACCATCACGGGGCCGGGAGGCAGGACCACCTTGGATTTTTTCTTGGCCATGAGGCTGTCCTTATATCTGTGGGGCAAGCGGCGGGCGCGGGGCCACGGCCGAAGCCGGGGCCGGGCTCGCGCCTACGGCTTGCGTTCGACCACCACGTAGGCAGCGGCCATGTCGGATTCGTCGGTAATGGATACGTGCGCGGCGCCGAAGCGCTGGCCATACCAGTCCAGCAATTCAGGGGCGATGACCAGCACCGGGCGCCCGCCCGGCGCGTTCAAGGTCTGCACGCGTCGCCAGGTCATGGGCATGCGCATGCCCAGCCCGATCGCCTTGGAAAACGCTTCCTTGGCGGCAAAGCGGGTGGCCAGAAAGCGGATGCCGCGCACCGGGTCGCGGGCGCGGCGCGCGTGGAATTTCAGCAATTCCTCGGCGCCCAGGATTTTTTCGGCAAAGCGGTCGCCGTGCCGTTCCAGCGCGCGTTCGATGCGGTCGATGCGCAACAAGTCCATGCCGATGCCGGCAATGGCGCCTGCGGGCAACGGGGCTTTGGGGGATTCAGACATGGGCGTCAACCAAAAACGGCAAAAACAGCGGCAAAAACAGCGGCGGGGCAAGCGTCGTGCGTATCCCTGCGATCCGGCCTGCGATCACAGGCCGCGCAGGGCCTTGAGCCGGGCTTGCACCATCACCGCCTTCATATCGCGCACGGCCTTTTCCCAGCCATCGAACACCGCCTGCGCCACGATGGCGTGGCCAATGTTCAGTTCGGAAATACCGTCGATGGCCGCCACCGGGGCGACGTTGCCCAGGTGCAGGCCGTGGCCGGCGTTCACGCGCAGGCCATGGCGCAAGCCTTCGGTGACCGCCACGCGGATGCGTTGCAATTCTGCCGCGCGGGCTTCCCCTTCGGCTTCGGCGTAGGCGCCGGTGTGCAGTTCGATCACCGTGGCGCCGGCCTTGGCCGCCGCCGCGATCTGCACCGGGTCTGCGTCGATGAACAACGACACCCGGATGCCGGCCTGGGTCAGCAAGCCCACCGCATCCGTCACCGCGCCCATGGCGCCGGCCACTTCCAGACCACCTTCGGTGGTCAGTTCGGTGCGCTTTTCAGGCACCAGGCAGACGTCGTTGGGTTTGACGGCGCAGGCAATCTCCAGCATTTCGGCGGTAATTGCGCATTCCAGGTTCATGCGCGTGCGCAGCTGCGGACGGATGGCGTAGACGTCCGCATCCTGGATATGGCGCCGGTCTTCACGCAGATGCAGCGTGATGAGGTCGGCGCCGGCGTCTTCGGCGCGCAGCGCGGCGGCCACCGGGTCCGGGTATACCGTATGGCGTTGTTGCCGCAACGTGGCAACGTGATCGATATTTACACCAAGTTCTATCATTGAGCGGTCGTCGTCACTTTGGTCGGTTCTTTCGTGGTTTCTTCCCAGCCGCCGCCCAATGCCTTGTAGAGCTCGACACGGTTGATCAGCGCGGCCAAACCGGTTTGCACCAGCGAAAGCTGGGCATTGAAGAAGTCCACCTGCGCGGTCTGCACTTGCAGGTAGCTGTCGATGCCATTGGTATAGCGCAAATTCGACAGTTCAAGCGTGCGCGAGGACGATTCCTGCAACGCGCGCTGCGCGTCCAGCTGCGCCCCGTACGTGGCTTCGCCCGCCAGCGCGTCTGACACTTCCCGGAACGCCTGCTGGATGGTCTGCTCGTACTGCGCCACGGCGATATTGTCGCGCGCCTTGGCCAGATTCAGCCCTTCGCGGATGCTGCCGCCCGCGAACAGCGGCGTGGTGATGGACGGCGAGAAACTCCAGTAGCCCTGCCCGCCCTTGAACAGATCGCCCAGCGACGGGCTGGCAACGCCCAACAGCCCCGTTAACGAAATGGTCGGGAAGAATGCGGCGCGCGCTGCGCCGATGTTGGCGTTGGCCGATAGCAGCTGGTTTTCGGCGGCCAGGATGTCGGGGCGACGTTCCAGCAGATCGGACGGCAGGCCGGACGGCACCGTGGCCAGCAACTGGTCGCGCCCAAACGGCGCGGCCGGCGGCAGGTCGGCGGGCAGCGGCGCGCCCACCAGCAGCACCAGGGCGTTCAAGGCCTGGGCACGGGCACGCGCCAGTTGCGCCAGGTCGGACGACGCCGTGTCCAGCAAGGACTTGGACTGGTTCAGATCCAGTTCCGAGGCCACGCCGCCGTCGAAACGGCGCTTGACCAGGTCATAGGATTCCTGGCGCGAGGCCAGCGTGCGTTGCGTCAAATCCAGCTGGACCTCGGCCGCGCGATAGTTGAAATACGACTGCGCGACGGAGCCGACCAGCGTGATCTGGACGGTTTTCTGCGCTTGCTCGGTCGACAGGTACTGCTGATACGCCGCTTCGGACAGGTTGCGCAAACGGCCGAACAGATCGATTTCGAAGGTGGTCAGCCCGATACCGGCCTGGTACGAACTGGAAATCGAACTGGAATCCGGCCCGCCCGCGCGCATGTTGGCCGGCAGATGCTGGCGCTGGCCCTGGATGCCGGCGCCGATGCTGGGCCATTGCGCCCCGCGTTGAACGCCGTATTGGGCGCGCGCTTCTTCCACGCGCTGTACGGCCACGCGCAGGTCGCGGTTATTGACCAGCGCCAGCGAAATCAGACTTTGCAGGCGAGGATCGCGGAAGAATTCGCGCCAACCCAGGTCGGCGGCCGGCGTGCCGGCCTCGGGCACAACGGCTGAGGCCGGCTGCGTGCCCAACGACGTGGGATTGTTGTAGCCGCCGTATTGCACCTTGGGCTGATCGGGCCAGGCGCCCGTGACCGGGGCGTCGGGACGCTGGTAGTCGGGCGCCAGCGAGCAGCCGGCCAACGCCACCGCCACGAAGGCGGACAAGGCGGATTGCTTGATCATCAGGGCTTTCATGCCTTGCCCTCCGGGCCACCATTGGGTTGAACGGGGGTGTATCCCGCGTCTGCGTCGGGCGAGTCGCCGGCTGCCTTCTTGGCCGCCTGCTCTTCTTCCCAGGCCTTCAGTTCGGCGCCCAACAGGCGCGGGCGGGTCTTGAACAGACCCAGCACCACCACGAAGAAGGTCGGCACGAAGATCACGGCGAACGGCGTGGCGGCCAACATGCCGCCCAGCACGCCCAAGCCGACCGCGCGCTGGCTGGCGGCGCCCGCGCCGGTGGCCATGGCCAGCGGCACCACGCCCAGGATGAACGCCAGCGACGTCATCAGAATGGGCCGGAACCGCAATCGGGCCGCTTCCACGGCGGATTCGTACAGCCCCATGCCCCGCGCGTACTGGTCCTTGGCGAACTCCACGATCAGAATGGCGTTCTTGGCCGCCAAGCCGATCACGGTCACCATGCCCACCTGGAAGTACACGTCGTTGGACATGCCCAGCGCGCTGACCAGCGCCACGGCGCCCAGCATGCCCAGCGGCACCACCAGCATGACCGACAGCGGGATGGCCCAGCTTTCATACAGCGCGGCCAACACCAGGAACACGATCAACAGCGACAGGCCCATCAGGATCGGCGCCTGGTTGCCCGCTTGCCGTTCCTGGTAGGACAGGCCCGTCCATTCGTAGCCGAAGCCTTGCGGCAGCTGCGCGACCAGGTTCTGCATTTCTTCCATGGCCTGGCCGGTGGTGTAACCCGGCGCGGCGCTGCCGCCGATACGCATGGATTCGTAGCTGTTGTAGCGCACCACCTGCACCGGCCCTTGCACCCACTCGGCCGACACGAAGGTGGACAGCGGCACCATGCCGCCCTGGGCGTTGCGCGCGTTCAGTTGCAACACGTCGGACAGCTGCATGCGATACGGCGCGTCCGCCTGGACCCAGATGTTCTGCATCCGGCCCATGTTGGGGAACTTGCTGAGGTAAGCCGAACCCACCGCCGTCGAGATCAACGACGCCGCTTCGTTGAAGTCCACGCCCAAGGCCGCGGCCTTGTCGCGGTCAACGTTCAGCGTCAGCTGCGTACCGGCCGCCAGACCGGTGATGCGCACCTGCGACAGCACCGGGCTCTTCATTGCCATGCCCATCAGCTGGCCGGTGGCCGCGGCCAAGGCCTCGGACCCACCCGACCCACGATCCTGCAAGCGCAGGTCGAAGCCGGTGGCGTTACCCAACGACGAAATAGCCGGCGGCACCAACGTGAACACCTGCGCATCGTGGATGCCCATCAACTGCTTCTGGAAGGCATTGAACGCGATGGCGCCCGCGGAGTCCTGCTTGTCCTTGCGGTCCTTGAAGTCTTTCAGGGTGGTGAACGCGATAGCGGCGTTCAGCCCGTTACCGTTAAAGCTGTAGCCCTGCACGGTGATGATGTTTTCAACGGCCGGGACATTGCGGAAATATTCCTCGACCTGTTCGATCACTTCAACCGTGCGGTTGGCGCTGGCGCCCGTGGGCAGCTCGATGTTGCTGATCACGTAGCCCTGGTCTTCTTCGGGCAGGAACGAGGACGGCAGGCGCAGGTACAACCAGCCCAGCAGCAACACCAGCACCAGGAAGGCCAGCATCATGCGGCCGCCCTTGTGCAGAATGCGCGACACCCAGTTCTGATAGCCGTGCGTGGTGGCGTCGAACTTGCGGTTGAACCAGCCGAAAAAGCCCTTCTTCTCGTTGTGGTGGCCCTTGGGCACCGGCTTGAGAATGGTGGCGCACAAGGCGGGCGTGAAGGTCAGCGCCAGCAAGGCCGAGAAGAAGATCGACACGGCCATGGCCACCGAGAACTGCCGGTAGATCACGCCCACGGACCCGCTCATGAAGGCCAGCGGCAGGAACACCGTGACCAGCACCAGCGTGATGCCGATGATGGCGCCGCTGATCTGCGGCATGGCTTTCTTGGTGGCTTCCTTGGGCGGCAGGCCTTCGGTGGCCATGATGCGTTCAACGTTTTCGACCACCACAATGGCGTCGTCCACCAGAATCCCGATGGCAAGCACCATCGCGAACATCGTCAATACGTTGATGGAAAAACCCAGCCCCAGCATCACCGCGAACGAGCCCAGCATGGCCACCGGCACCACCAGCGCCGGAATCAGCGTGTAGCGCACGTTCTGCAGGAACAGGTACATCACCAGGAACACCAGCACCATGGCTTCGACCAGGGTATGCAGCACCTGCTCGATCGACACCTTGACGTAAGGCGCGGTGTCGTAGGGGATGGCGTACTGGATGTTGCCCGGGAAGTACTTGGACAGCTCTTCCATCTGCTGGCGCACGCCCTGGGCCGTGGCCAGCGCGTTGGCGTCCGGCGACAGCACAATGGCGAAGGCAGCGGTGGGCTTGCCGTTCAGGCGGGCACCGAACTGGTAGTTGTCGGCGCCCACTTCCACGCGCGCGACGTCACGCAGCAGCACCTTGGAGCCATCGGTATTGGCGCGCAGCACAATCTTGCCGAAGCCTTCCACCGTGCTCAGCTGCCCGTTGGCCGTGACGGTGGCCGTGATGCGTTGCGATTCCGGGTTGGGCGGCGACCCGATGCTGCCACCGGAGATCAGCACGTTCTGCGCGGCAATCGCCTGATTGACGTCGTTCATGCTCAGGTTGAAGCCCACCAGCTTGTTGGGGTCCACCCAGATACGCATGGCGCGCGGCGCGGCGAACAGCTGGAACTGGCCCACGCCGGCCACCCGCGACACCGGGTTCTGCACGTTGCGCGTGATGTAGTCGGCCAGCGCCGTCTGATCCAGCGAGCCGTCGTTGGACGACAGCGTCACGATCATCAGGAAGCCGGTACTGGTCTGCTCGTATTGCAGGCCCTGCTGCTGCACGGCCGACGGCAACTGCGCGATCACGTTCGATACGCGGTTTTGCACGTCAACCTGCGCCAGGTCGGGGTTGGTGCCCGGGGCGAAGGTGGCGGTGATGGTGGCGGTGCCGTACGAATCGCTGACCGACTCGTAGTAGATCAGGCCCTTGGCACCGTTGAGCTTGTCTTCGATGATGCTGGTGACTGATTCCGCCACTTCCTTGGCGGACGCGCCCGGGTACGTGGCGGTGATGGTGATGGCCGGCGGGGCCACGTCCGGGTACTGCGCCACCGGCATGTTCGGGATGGCCAACACCCCGGCCAGCAAGATGAACAGGGCAACTACCCAGGCAAAAATTGGTCGATCAATGAAAAATTGCGGCATGTGGGCTGACTCTGAAAGCGATGCTCACCAAAGGGGAACGCGGCGCCTTTGCGCCGCGTGCCGCTTAAGATTTCTGGCCTGCGGCCTTGTCCTGCGTTGCGGGCTCGGCGGGCTTGGACGGATCGGCCGGTGCGGCCGGCTTGGCGCCGGGCTGCGCCGGCGCCTGGCCGTCTTTGGCGGCGGCCCCGTTCTTGGTCCATTGGCTGACCTGCACGGGCGCCCCTGGACGGATCTTCTGGAAGCCTTCAACCACGACCACGTCGCCGGCCTTCAGGCCGCTGGTGATCAGCCAGTTGTTCTTGATGGCGCCGCCGGTCGTGACGGGCAACTGCTGAATCTTGTTGTCCTTGACCAGCATCAGGCTTTGCGACCCGTCGGCGGTGCGTTGCAGCGCCTGCTGCGGCACGACCAGCGCCTTGTCGTCAACGCCCTGCTCCAGCCGCACCCGCACGTACATGCCGGGCAACAGGATGCCGTCGGGGTTGGGCACTTCGGCGCGCAGGTTCACCTGGCCCGTGGACGGGTCCACGGTGATGCCGGTGAACAGCAGCTTGCCCGCGTGCTGGTATTCCGAACCGTCTTCCAGCACGACCGTGGCGCGCGCGGTGTCTTTACCCACCTGCTGCAACTGGCCGCTGGCAAACGCGCGGCGCAGCGTGGCCAGTTCGGCGGTGGACTGGGTGAAGTCCACGTAGACCGGGTCCAGCTGCTGCACGGTGGCCATCTGCGTTGCCGACGTAGATTCCACCAGCGCGCCCTCGGTCACCAGCGGCTTGCCGATGCGGCCCGTGATGGGCGAGGTGACGTCGGTGTAACCCAGATTGATCTTGGCGTTGTCCTGCGCGGCCTTGGCGGCGGCGACCGCGGCGTCGGCCTGGCGGAACGAGGCCACCGCGTTGTCGTATTCCTGCTTGCTGACGGCGTTGGCCTTGACCAGCGGCGCGTAGCGGTCGGCCAGCAGCTTGGCGCTGAACAGATTCGCCTGTGCCTGCTTCAGCTGCGCCGTCGCCTGATCGTAGGCGGCCTTGTACGGCGCCGGATCGATCTTGAACAGCAGTTGGTTTTCCTTGACGTCGCCACCTTGCTCGAAGGTGATCTTCTGCACGATGCCGGTCACGCGCGAGCGGATCTGGGCATCGCGCACGGCATCCACGCGGCCGGGCAGTTCGGAGACGATGGGCGCGCGCTCCGGCTGTACGGTGATGACGCTGACTTGAGGCATGCCAGGGTTCATCTGGGGCTTCTCGCCGCACCCGGCCAATATCAGCGCGAGGATGCCACCGGAAACTGCCAGACCTGAAACACGTTTAGGCGAAAACCGCATTGAAACCCCCGCGTAGCGTAGTGAACCGAACCAACAAAGCGATCAGATAATGCCTAACGTCAGTCATGGCACGTGAATAGCCCAATAATGTAACTCAGTTATTGGGGATTACACGTATTTTCAGCCGCTCAAACGATGCGCGGGAGAGACACTGCGCAACAGCCTCAGAGAGTGGAAAGCTCTCGGAGATTGCCCAGGAATACATAGCCCACGCCGTGCACAGTATGCAGCGGCAAGCGGATTCCCGCGCGCAGAACTTTGCTGCGCAGTCGGCAAATTGCCACATTCAACGTGCGCAGATTGGTGCTGGCGCGCGTGGCCATCAGCTCTTGGCGCAGCAGTTCGCGATTGGGGTTGCGCAGCAGGCACAAAAAGCACGCACGTTCGATTTCGGTCAGGTCGATACGCGCGCCGCTGGGTGCCAACAATGTCCACCCTCGGTAAAGCAGGCTCCACCAACCGTCGACCTGATCGCCGCTTGAGAACGTCGGCTCGTCGGCGTGGGGCAGTCGGGCGGTATCCGGCGGTTGCGGACCATGGGGGGCAAGAGCATCGAAAGCAGTCATCACATGTCTCCACCGGGGCGGCTTGGCCAACGGCGGCGCGGCCGGCTCCCGGAACTGGGTTGCTGGTGGTTCTGGGAGACTACCGGCGTTACGGCCTGATGACGCGCTCTTGATACGGGTTTGGCCTGAATATCAGACCAGTCCTATGCAAATGCTTATGAAGGGTGCTTGCCGTTGCGGTGGATATCGTGAGTCACGAAGCAACTGTCTTCGGTCGGGCGGGCCAGAATGCCGGGCTTGGCTAGCGTCTGGCGGATATCCGCCAAGCCGGATTCCCAGTGTTCGCGCATGGCCTCGGTGCCGAATTCATAGTCCTTGGAATAGCGTTCCCGGTGCTTGGATTCGTAGATCAGGTTGATGATGTTGGTGGCCGGCGTATGCGACAGCTTGCGGATGTCGGCCAGATCCGGGGCATTGCGCTCGGACTCGGGCATGCGCTCAAGCAAGCGCTGCAATCCGTGGCGCAACTTCAGCACGCGCCGCAGCTGGTCGGTGACCAGGCGCGTGCGGCTGGAATACTGGATGTCTTTCTGCCGTTCGGCCACCTCTTCCAGCGACGTCGGCAGCGCCCCCCGCGCGGGCCACAGGTCTACCTGGAAGGCCAGCGTGTCGCGCATGTTGTCGGTGGTCAGCACCTGCGCCAGCGGCGTGTTGGACACGACACCGCCATCCCAATAGTGTTCGCCATCGATTTCCACCGACGGAAAGCCCGGTGGCAAGGCGCCGGACGCCATGATGTGCTCGGGCCGCAGCGTGTCTTTCAGGCTGTCGAAATAAGCGAAGTTGCCCGACTGCACATTGACCACGCCGAAGCTGGCGCGCACCGCCCCACTGTTAAGCACGTCAAAGTCCACAAACTGGCGCAACGTGGCGGCCAGCGGCGTGGTGTCGTAGAAACTGGTCGAGGCCGCGCCCCGGCCGCTGGCCCAGTAAGGCGGCGGAAAACGCGGTTTGAAAAAACCGGGCTGGCCCGAGAACAGCGCCTGGAAGGCAGACAGCTGGCCGTTCATGGCAGGCGACCCGAAGCCAAACGGAATGCCTTCGAACATGCCCGCCAGCGTGTCGCCCCAGGGCACCGAGGCAAAGCCGGCAGGCCGGCAGATGGCTTCCCAGAAACCGCGCAGGCGATCTACCCGCTCGTCTTCGCGAGAGCCCGCGATGATGGCCGCGTTGATCGACCCGATAGAAATGCCGGATATCCAGTTGGGCCGGATGCCCGCCTCGTGCAAGCCCTGGTAGACGCCTGCCTGATAGGACCCCAGCGCCCCGCCCCCTTGCAACACCAGCGCGACGGTTTCGTAGGGTGGCGTATCGCCGGTGTCTTGGGATGGGGCGTTGCGACGAGCGGTCATGCGGCTACCTCGGGTCAGGGTTTGCTTTTGTCCGGCAACTGCGGCGCGGCCACGCCGGCGCGGAACGGATACTTGGCGAAGATCTGCGCCACGGCCTTGTCCACGTTCTGCGGCGTGTTGGCGCTGTCGGGATTCTGCACTTCGCCCACGGCCACGCCCTCCCACACCAGTTGCTTGCGGCGCGCGTCCACCAGGTCGATGTTCAGCGTGCCTTCGGTGTATTGGTACACGTCGTCGCCCCAGCCGTAGCCGGGCCAACCGCCGTAAAAGCCGGAGCGATAGCCATAGTACGGGCCCATGGGCGGCGCCGCGGGCGTGACTTGGGTTTTTTGCTGGAGCTTGGCGCTGAAGTTGACCAGAAGGTCGGGATTGGACGGGGTGTAGGTGTAGCCCCGCATTTCCATCTGGCCGCGCGTGGCGTCCTTCAGGCGCTCGGTCAGCAGGCTGCTGTAGCCGGCTTTGTCGGTGCCCAGGGGGCTCATGAAACCGAAGGTCTGATACTGCGCGAAATTGGCTTGATGATCGTAATCGCCTTTGATCGTGGGCCCCGAGGCGCAAGCCGCGAGCAAGCCAGTCACGGAACCCGCCGCCAACCATTTCACCGCTTGAATCGCTTTCATGTCGATGTCTCCAAGAGCACTGGGCCACGCCATAGTGCCGCGAAGCCCGTAAACTTTCAACAGAATCTCATTCGCATCACGTGCCGGCTTCTGCCCTGTCGCGGCTGATCGGCCGCCAGGTCGCGCCACGTAGTTTGGACATTGTCCATTACACTCTTGGCTCGCTTTTGACCTTGACCCCGACCCAACCCCTGAACCGTACCCCCTGCCCATGTTGGAACTTGACGGCTCGATCTGGTTTCGTTCCGGCGCCCAGACCTGGGGCGGAAGAAACCGCATAGACCTGCTGGCGCAAATCGACGCCACCGGCTCGATCACGGCCGCCGCGCGCGCCGTGGGCATGAGCTACAAGGGCGCCTGGGACGCCATCGACGCCATGAACAACCTGGCGGGCGAACCCCTGGTGCTGCGGGCGGCGGGCGGCAAAGGCGGTGGCGGCACGCAACTGACCGACCGCGCGCGCCGCCTCATCATGACGTTTCGCGCGCTCGAGGCCGAACACCAGAAGTTCATGGACAACCTGACGCGCGCCGGCCTGGACGCCAGCGGCGACATCGACCTGATGAGGCGCTTCATGTTGAAGACCAGCGCACGCAACAAGTTCCTGGGCACCGTGACCGACATCCGCACCGGCGCCGTGAACGACGAAGTGCAGCTGCGCATCGCGGGCGGCCACCTCATCACCGCCACCATCACCCGCGACAGCACCGCCGAACTTGGCCTGGCGCCGGGCAAGGAAGCGATTGCGCTGGTGAAGGCGTCGACCGTCATTGTGGGCGCGCCGGGCCCCGGCTTGCGGCTATCGGCGCGCAACCAGCTGCAAGGCCACATCACGGCTATCCGCCCCGGCGCGGTCAACAGCGAAATACTGATCGGCATGGAAGGCGGCGCCACGCTGGTGGCCATCGTGACCAACGACAGCGCGCAAGAGCTCGGGCTGGAAACGGGCGCGCCGGCCGTGGCCATCTTCAAGGCTTCCAGCGTAATCCTGGGCGTGCTGGACTGAAGCGCGGTCCACTCCGCCCTGCATTGTTCCTGCGCCATTCCCTGCGCCAATCCCTGCGCCATTCCCTGCGCCTTTCCCCGCACTCCGCCTACACGCCCACGTCATCCCGGCGGCGGCCCACCCTGCCTTCGCGCACTTCGAAGACCTCGTCGGCCAGCGCGTCGACATCGGCGGGGTCGTGCGTGATCAGCAGCATCGGCACATCCAGTTGACGCTGCAAGGCATTCAATTCCTGGCGCATGCGGCCGCGCAGTTGCGAATCCAGCGCTGAAAAGGGTTCGTCCAGCAGCAGGATGTCCGGTTGCAGCATCAGCGCCCGAGCTAGCGCCACGCGCTGCTTCTGCCCGCCGGAGATCTCGCCGGGATAGCTGCCGACGATGGCGCCCAGTTCGAACGCATCCACCCAGCGCCGCGCCTCGGGCAGCACTTGGCGCCGGGGCGGATTGCGCCAGCCGCGCCGCAACCCGAACGCGATGTTCTGGGCCACTGTCAGATGCGGAAACAGCGCGTAGTCCTGGAACAGATACGCCACCCGCCGCGAACGGGCGGGCAGGCACACGCCCGCCTGCGCATCGAACAGCACGCGCCCATTGATCTCGATGCGCCCGGCATCCGGACGCAGCAGCCCCGCCACGGCGCGCAGCGTCAGGCTCTTGCCCGCGCCCGATGGCCCGAACAAGGCAATGCGCTTGGACGACGACGTGAAGGCGGCGTCCAGCTCAAAATGCCGGTCGCCCGACACCATGCGTTTTTGCACCTGGATGCTGACGCTCATCGGCTGCCTCCGTCGCGGGCCCGGGCGCCCTTGGGCACCAGCTTGCCCGCCACCACCAGCACCACCACGCAGGTGATGGACGTGACCAGCACCAATAGGTTGGCGGTACGGTCATCGCCCGCCTGCACCGCTTCGTAGATGGCCACCGACAGCGTCTGGGTACGGCCCGGCAGATTGCCCGCGATCATCAGCGTGGCGCCGAATTCGCCCAGGGCACGGGCAAAAGCCAACAGCACGCCGGCCAGGATGCTGCGCGCCGCCAAGGGAAGCGTCACGCGGAAAAACACGCCGATTTCGCCCACGCCCAACACCCGGGCCGCGTTTTCAAGCTGCGCGTCCACGTTGTCGAACGCCGCCCGCGCCGACTTGAACACCAGCGGAAACGCCACGATGGACGCGGCAATCACCGCGCCCTGCCAGGTGAAGACCAGTTCGATATTCCACTTGGCCAGCGTTTCGCCGATGATGCCGCGACGGCCCAGCAATACCAGCAGGTAATAGCCCAGGACGGTGGGAGGCAGCACCAGCGGCAAGGTCAGCAGCGCGTCCAGCACATCGCGCCCCGGCCAGCGCCAGCGCGACAGCCCATAGGCCGCGGCGGTGCCGGCCAGCGTCGCCAGCAGCGTGGCCCAGCCCGCCACCTTCAGCGACAGCAGCAGCGGGACCCAGACGGGATCAGTCATCGGCAACCGCCATCACCCAGGGTCAGGGCTGTTGAAAGCCGTAGCGCGCCAGGATGGCCTGCCCGGCGGGCGACAGCACATAGGCCACGAAACGCTGGGCTTCCTGGGCAGCGGCCTCGCGCGCGGTCACCGCAATGGGATAGGTGACGGGCGTTTGCGACGGTACGCGCAGCGCCACCTTGACCTTGTCGGGCATGATGGCGGCGTCCGTGGCGAACACGAAGCCGGCATCGACCTCGCCGCGCGAGACATAGTCCAGGCTTTGGCGCACGTTCTGCGCCAGCACGCTCTTGGCCTGCACGGCGGTCCACAAGCCGGCCGCTTCCAGCGCGCCCTGCGTGTAGCGCCCCACCGGCACCGACGCCGGGTTGCCGTAGGCGATGCGCTTGACGTCCGCGCGCGTCAGGTCGTTCAGCGACGTGATGTTGGCCTTGCTGTCCGCCGGCACGATCAGCACGATCTGATTGGCGGCGAAGTCCACGCGCGAATCGCGCCGCACGGCCTTTTCCTCCACCGCCTTGTCCATCGCCTTTTGGTCCGCTGACGCGAACACATCGGCGGGAGCGCCCTTCACAATCTGCTGCAACAGCACGTCGGACGCGCCGAAATTCAGCACGACATGGGTGCCGGGGTGTTCCTTTTCATAGCCTTGCGCCACATCCTTGAACGCATTGGTCAGGCTGGCCGCGGCGGACACGACCAGATCGGCGGCCTGGGCGCCTGCCCCCCACAGCGCGGAAATCGCCAGCGTCAGCGCCAGCATCGGACGTTTGCAAGACATGGTCTTCCTTGGAAATGGGGTCGATAACAGGGCCCCGTCGGTAACGAAATATATAGAGGTATATAACGCCCGTCAATTTGCCACCCCGCGCGTTCTGCGCCAGATCAAACCCAAGGAAAAAGCGGGATCAGCCGCGCGCGACCGTCGTCACGTTGACCGAGGCGGGCGCCAGCGCGTCGCGCAGGCTGGCCAGCGCCAGCTCGGGCTGCGCCGCGCCGCACATGAAGATGTCCAGCGCCGCGAACCCGTGCTCGGGCCAGGAATGAATGCTGATGTGCGATTCGCTCAGCATGACCACGCCGGTCACGCCCGAGCCTTCGCCAAAAAGATGGAAATGCGCGCTCAGCACGTGCGCGCCGGCGGCCCGCGCCGCCGCGATCAGCTGCGCTTCCAGGGCCACGGCGTCGGTCAGGCGATGGGCCGGCACCCCGCGAAAGTCGGCCAGCACATGACGGCCGGCGCAATCATGCACGGTCACTTGTGCGACCCGCCCGATGACCAGCCCGAACTGCCGGATGAACTGCTGCCCCAACTGCTGCTGCTACCCCCGCCGCCACCCACCATGCGCACGCCGGGGGAATTGAAGCCCGTGGCCGCCAGCACGACCACCAGGGCATACACGCCATAGATAAACTTGCCCATGGTCCTAGTCGTCCCCTTCGGAAAGCTTGTCCGCCATCTTGGCGGGTAACCACAAGAACGCCAGCCCGATCAGGATCGGGATAAAGCGGCCGCCCAGGATATTGCTCAAATTCAAGAACACCATGCCGATCGTCGCGATCCAGGCCCATTTGCCATAGCCGCCACTTTTGCCTCCCCTCGGCAGCGCTTTTTGCGCGGCCAGCTTGGGGTCGTCGAACCACTGCGCCAGCTGCGCCGGGGCCACGGGCGACGATGCCGACCAGCCCAATTCCGATTCGCTGCGTTCGCGCGTCAGCTTGAGCGTGCCGGCCTTGTAGTCGGTGATGTGCGTGGTGTCGCCCGCCTTGACGCGCCAGTTGAACGCGCCCAGCGGCATCTCGACCTGCGAGGTGTAGTCGTACAGCTTCTGGTACAGCTTCGAGCGCCAGCGCACGCTGGTGGCGTTGTTCGGGCTGGGCCAGGTGTCGCACACCTGCACGCGTTCCCAGCCCTCGTCCGTTTCCACCAGCCAGATAAAGCCCTTGGCCGGGTTGAACAGCAGGTATTCGATCCAGTCGGACGGCTCTTCGGGATCGCGGTCGGCGCATTTCATCAGCCCGATCAAGGTGTAGCTGGCGCCGTCGATCTTGGCCACCGCGCCCAGCGACAAGGTGGTCTTGATGGACTTGACCTTGCGCGCCTTCTCGATGACTTCGGCGGTGGGCCCGGAACAGTCGACGGTCGCCGCGCATGACGGGCACACTACGGTCGTCGCCATCGCCGCCACGAAGCTGATCGGCGCCCCGCAGTTGGGGCAGGCCAGCGCCTTGATCTGGCCGCGATAACGGCCGGCCGTCTCTTGCACTTGTTCGTTGCTGCGCAACGTGGCCGCCTGCATGGCGGACAGGTCGAAGGCCTTGCCGATGTACAACTCGGGTTCGGGGCCGTCTGAAAAATCCAGCGTGAGGAACGCGTCCAGGCTGCGGAAATCAGCCACCTTGGCGTCCCAGCCGTCGCCCGGCACGAAGGGCAATTCGCCCTGTGCGCCACTGGCCCGCGCCCGGCGCACGTCCGAGGCGATGAACCGCTGTCCGTCCAGTTTGAGCTCATCGCCCGGCGCGATGTCCGCAAACGCGGGCATGCCCTGTACCGACTTGACGCCGCGCCGCCGGGTCAGCGCGTACTGGCCCGACGCGTCCGACAGCCAGCCATCGGCGCCATCGTCGAACCACACGTACCACTCGTTCCAGAAGCCGTCCTCATAGCGCAGCTGGATGCGACCGATCACGTCGAAACGCTTGCCGTCGGCCTTGCCCGCCGCGCCCAGGCACAGGGGCGAATAATCTTCCAGCACGTCGGCCATTTCGCCGATGCGCTTGACCGAGTCGGCGTCTTTGAGCAAGGTGCTGCGGCATGCGCCGCAGACTGCCATGACGGAAGCGGTGGACGTGAACTTGACCGGGGCGCCGCACTGCGGACACAGAACCTGCTGCATGGGACCTTAGCTGGTAAGTTTCTTCAGCACTTCGGCCTTGGCCGTGTCGTAATCGGCGGCGGTGATCAGCCCTTTATCCAGCAGGTCTTTCAGCTGTTGCAAGCGCGCGACCGGGTCGGCGCCGGCGGCTGCCGGCGCAGGCTGAGCCGGCTGTGCGGGTTGCGCAGGCTGCCCGGCTTGTCCGGCTTGCCCGACGCCCAAGCCCGCGGCCATCGTCTGCCCCAGCGCCGCGCCGGCCGCCAGGCCCGCGCCGATGCCGGCGATGCCGCCTTCGTTCTGCGCGGCCAGCGGAATCGACGTGGCCGTCTGGTACTGGGTGAACTTGCCCAGGTCCCCCGCCATGCCCATGGAAATACGCGTGTCCAGCGCCTTTTGCAGCTCTTCGGGCAGCGACACGTTTTCAACGGTGAAGTTGTCCAGCTTGACGCCATAGCGGTCGAACACCGGCGCCAGCGCCTCGCTGATGCTTTGCGACATCAAGCCCTGGTTGCCGGCAATATCCAGGAACGGCACCTTGGAGCCGCCCAGCGCCGTCGTCATGGCAGCCACCACCATGTTGCGCAGCTGCAATTCCAGGTCGTCGACCGTGTATTCGTCGCGCGTGCCGCTGATTTCGCGATAGAACTTGGCCGGGTCCGAGATCTGGTACGAATACACGCCAAACGCGCGCAGCCGCACCATGCCGAACTCGCTGTCGCGCAGCGTCACCGGCTGCGCCGTGCCCCAACGCCGGCCCAGTTGCAGGCGCGTGCTGAAAAAGATCACGTCCGACTTGAAGGGCGACTCGAACAGCTTGTCCCAGTTCTTCAGGTACGTCAGGATCGGCAGCGTCTGCGTCGTCAGCTTGTACATGCCGGGGCCGAACACATCGGCCACCTTGCCTTCATTGACGAACACCGCCATCTGCGATTCACGCACCGTCAGGCTGGCGCCGTACTGAATTTCAAAGTCCTGCATCGGATGGCGCCAGGCGAGCACGCCGTCGCGATCTTCGTTCCATTGCAGGATGTCGATGAACTGCTTGCGAATAAAGGAACCGAGACTCATAGGTCCTCCCGTGTCAGGTGGGATTGCGCGCGTTTGCCCTCAGGTCAGGCAGCCCGCGTTCACGATGCCGGCGGCCAGCGAGATCGAACCGATCAGGCCGCCCATGGCGATATTGTTTTGTTCGATGGCCTCGTTCATGCCGGCAATGGCCTTGTTGACCACGACATAAACGACGATCTGCACCAGCATGGCGGCCACGCCCCACACCAGGAACATCACGAAGCTGGCATGCACGGCGATGCTGGAACACAAGGTCAGGCTGAAGCCCACCAACGCACCGCCATAGGACAGCACGGCGGCGATATTGCCTTCGCGGATCAGGTCGAATTCCTTGTAGCGGGTCACGGCGGTATAGACCGCCGTGAAAACGCCCAGCATGACCAGCGCCGAGACGATATAGATCAGATAGGTCACCGCCGGATGCATCGCTTCTCCCATTGCCACCCTCCTAATTGCGCGCAGTATATACGCGGCGTTCGATATACTGCGAACGCATTTTTCGCCCCGGACACCCCAATGCGCGACCGCGTTCTCATCCTATCGGTATTGATCGTTGCTTCCTGCGGCTTGGGCTATGAGCTCATCAGCAGCGCGCTGGCCAGCTATTTACTGGGCGATTCGATCCTTCAGTTCTCCTCCGTTATCGGCTGCTATTTGTTCGCCATGGGCATCGGTTCGTGGTTGTCAAAATATGTAAGAGACGAAGACGTTTTGAATCGGTTCATCGACGTCGAACTGCTGGTGGCGTTGCTGGGCGGCGTCTCGGCCGCCGTGTTGTTCCTGGTGTTCGCCTGGCTGTCCGCGCCCTTTCGCGCGGCGCTGTATGTGGGCGTCTTTGTCATCGGCTTGATGGTGGGCATGGAGATCCCGTTGGTAATGCGCGTGTTCAATCAGCGCAAGACCGAATTCCGCGAGATCGTCAGCCGCGTGTTGACGTTCGACTATCTGGGCGCGCTGGCGGTGTCGCTGATCTTTCCGCTGCTGCTGGCGCCCAAGCTGGGCCTGCTGCGCACCAGTTTCCTGTTCGGCATCCTGAACGCCAGCGTGGCCTTGTGGACCACGTGGCTGTTCCGCGCCGAAGTGCGCCGCCCCGGCGAAAAAGCCATACGCGCCTGCGTCGTGATCGGCTTTCTGGCGCTGGGCTTCATCTATTCCACCGCGATGACGGCCTGGGCCGAAAAGGGCTTGTACGGCGATGACGTGGTGCATGCCGAAACCACGCCGTACCAGCGCCTGGTGGTGACGCGCTGGCATGACGACCTGCGTCTGTACATCAACAACAACCTGCAATTCTCGTCGCGCGACGAACACCGCTATCACGAATCGCTGGTGCATCCCGGGCTGCAAACGCTGCCCTGGGCGCGCAACGTCTTGGTGCTGGGCGGCGGCGATGGCTTGGCGGTGCGTGAAATCCTTAAGTACAAGCACATTGAACACATCACGCTGGTGGACCTGGACCCGGCCATGACCGGGCTGTTCTCGCGGTCCGATCCCCTGGTTGCGTTGAACCAGGGCGCGCTGAAAGACCCGCGCGTCACCGTCATCAACGACGACGCCGGCCGCTGGCTGGAAACCCATGCCGAGGTCTACGACTTCATCGTGGTGGACTTTCCCGACCCGTCCAACTTCGGCCTGGGCCGCCTGTATTCCGTGCCCGTCTATCACCTGATGGCGCGCCACCTGGCGGAAAACGGCTACATGGTGATCCAGTCCACCTCGCCCTACTTCGCGCCGCGTTCGTTCTGGAGCGTGAACGCCACGCTGAAGGAAGCAGGCTTGAACACCTGGCCGTATCACACCTACGTGCCCTCGTTTGGCGACTGGGGCTTCATCCTGGCCAGCAAGCGCCGCGACTACACGCCGCCCGACAAGATCACCGTGCCCACGCGCTACCTGGACCCGGCAACCACGCGTGAACTCTTTCACTTCCCGGCCGACATGCCCGCGCTGGAGATGCCGCCCAACCGCTTGAACGAGCAGTCGCTGGTGCGCTATTTCGAAGAGGACTGGCGCAAGGTCATCCGCTGATGCGCCGCCGCAGCTTTCTTCTGGGCGCGGCCACGGCGGCGGTGGCCGGCACCGCGGGCTACTACCGCCAGCGCATCGTCGAGACCCCGGCAAACGTGGCTTACCCCGGCATGCAGGCGGGCCACGCGCTGCGCGACGGCGCGGCCCTGCCCGCCGCCACCGCGCACCATCGGCACCAGGTCGTCATCCTGGGCGCGGGCGTGGCCGGCCTGTCATGCGCGTGGAAGCTGGCGCGCGAAGGGTTTACCGACTTTGTCGTGGTGCAGGGGCCGGAATTCGCCGGCAACGCCGCCGCCGGGCGGCAGGACGAACTGCACTATCCGCTGGGCGCGCATTACCTGCCGCTGCCTTCGATGGCGTCCACCCATGTGCGCCAGATGCTGGCCGACTTCGGCATCATCGAACACGGCGCGGGCGATGTCCGCCCGGTGTATGACGAATCCGTCCTGGTGCATTCGCCGCAAGAGCGCCTGCTGCGCAACGGGCGCTGGGAAGACGGCTTGCTGCCCATGACGGGCCTGCCCGATGCCGACGTGGCGCAGCACCATCGCTTCCTGGCGCTGGTCGAACGCCTGCACACGCAGCGGGGCAATGACGGGCGGCGCGTGTTCAGCATCCCGCTGGTGCTGTCCTCGCAAGACCCTGCCTGGCGCGCGCTGGATCAGATCCCCTTCAAGCAGTGGCTGGATCGCGAAGGCTACACGTCGCCCGCCTTGCACTGGTACCTGAACTACTGCTGCCGCGATGACTACGGCGCGGGCTACGACGTGGTGTCGGCCTGGGCCGGCCTGCACTACTTCGCCAGCCGCGACGGCCACGCGGCCAACGCGGGGGAAGGCGCGGTGCTGACGTGGCCGGGCGGGCTGGGCGTGCTGGCCGACCGCATGCGCCAGGCCATCGACGACAAGCTGGGCCACACGCGCTGGCTCATGGCGGGTACGGCGGTGCGCATCGCCGACACGCCCGCCGGCCCGCTCACCACCTGCATGGCCACGGGTTTGGCCCCGGGTTTGACCCCGGGTTTGACCCCGGGTTTGGCCCCGGACTCCACGCCGCGCGCCTACACCTTGCAAAGCCGGCGCACCGTCTGCGCCATGCCCTTGTTTGTGGCGCAACGCCTGTTGCCTGACATCCGCGCCTATGGCTACGACCCGGCCGTGCATGCGTCATCGCACGCGCCCTGGCTGGTGTCCAATTTTCTGCTGGAAGGCTATCCGCAGGAGGCGCCCGGCGAGCCGCTGTCCTGGGACAACGTCGTCTACCAAGGCCGTGCGCTGGGCTATGTGGTGTCCACGCACCAGCTGCTGCGCGTGGCGCGTTCGCCGCGATCCGTCTTCACGGCCTATCACGCCTTGAGCACGCAGACGCCCAACGCGGCGCGGCAATGGCTTAGCACGGCCAGCCCCGAAGCCCTGCGCGACGAAGCGGCCGCCGACCTGATCGCCGCCTACGGCCGGGAATTCTGGCGCCATGCGCGCCGGCTGGACATCACCGTGCGCGGCCATGCGATGGCCTCGCCGCTATGCGGCAGCCTGTCCAACGCCGGGCTGGCCGCGCTGCGCGAGGTGGACGGCCCCGTGCTGTTCGCGCATGCCGACTTGTCCGGGTATTCCGTCTTCGAGGAAGCGTCCTGGTGGGGCGTGGTGGCGGCCGGGCGGATATTGGGGCAAGCGCCGCCAAGCGCTTGATTTGCGTCCCCCGCAACAGGGCGACGCGCGCCCGAATCGCGACCCCGATTTTGCTACACGCGCCCGCATCCGCTGCCCTACAATCGCCCGTCATTCGGGCTACGAAGAAGAACTCATGGGAAAGCACGTCATCGTCCTGGGCGCCGGCATTGTGGGCGTGTGCTGCGCGCTGGAACTGCTGCGACGCGGCTTGCGCGTGACGCTGGTCGACCGGCAGGCGCCCGGCATGGAAACGTCGATGGGCAACGCCGGCGTGCTGGCGCGCAGTTCGCTGATGCCGTTCAACCACCCCGGCCTGTGGGGCCAGTTGCCCCGCCTGATGAAGAACGACACCGTGCAGTTCCGGTATCGCGCGTCCTATCTGGCGCAGAACCTGGGCTGGGCAGCGCGCTTCCTGCTGAACGCGCGGCCGTCGGTGTTCAAGGAAACCACGCGCGCGCTGGACGAACTGATCCGGCTGTCCGCCCCCGAACATCTGCGGCTGCTGGATGCCGCCGGCGCGCGCCATCGTTTGCGCGACACCGGCTGGGTGTTCCTGTACCGCAGCCCGGCCGCCTGGAACGCCAGCGCGTTGGCGCGCCAGACGTTCGCGCAACACCAGGTGCCCACGCAGACGCTGGACCCGGTTGAACTGGCCGCGTTGGAACCCGCGCTGTCACCCATCTTTCACCGTGCGCTGTGGATCCAGGGTTCGTATTCCGTTGACGACCCGCAGGCCGTGGTGACCGCATACGCCGACCTGTTCCGGCAAACGGGCGGCACGGTCAAGGCGATGACGGCCACCGGCATCCGGCGCGACGGCCAGGGCTGGACGGTGCAAGGAGCCCAAGGTTCGGAAACCCTGTCGGCCGATCAGTTGGTGGTGGCGTTGGGGCCGTGGTCCAAGGCGTTGCTCAAGACCACCGGCATCGATCTACCCATGGCGTTTGAACGCGGCTATCACATGCACTATCGCGGCCAGGACGGCGCGCGTGTGACGCGACCGGTGTACGACACCGGTGGCGGCTACGTGCTGTCGCCCATGGCGCGCGGGCTGCGCCTGACCACGGGCGTGGAACTGGACGCCTGCGAAGCCGCGCCGCGCATGACGCAATTGGATCTGGCCGAAGCGCGAGCGCGAGAGGCCTTCCCGCTGGGGGAACGCGTGGACCCCGCCGCCTGGCTGGGCCGGCGCCCCACCCTGCCGGACAGCCGCCCGATGATCGGGCAGGCGCCCAAGCACCCGGGGCTATGGCTGGCGCTGGGGCATCAGCACATTGGCTTCAGCACGGCGCCGGGCACGGCGAAGCTATTGGGCGAACTGATGTTCGACAATCCCGACCCGTCGCGCCACCATGCGTTCCGGCCGGGGCGCTTCATCTAGGGCGCTTCATCTAGGGCGCTTCGTCCAGAGCAGCTTCGTTCAGGGCTATCACCCCAGCAACAGCGCGTCGTCCGACAGCTTTTCGCCGCGCACGCGCTCGAACATCGCCAGTAGATCCGGCACATCCATGCCGCGGCGTTCATCGCCCGACACGTCCAGCACCACCTGCCCTTGATGCAGCATCACCGTGCGGTCGCCCACGTCCAGCGCCTGCCGCATGCTGTGCGTGACCATCATCGTGGTCAGCTGGCTTTCGGCAACGATGCGCGCCGTCAGTTGCAGCACGAAGTCGGCGGTACGCGGGTCCAGCGCGGCGGTGTGCTCGTCCAGCAGCAGGATGCGCGACGGCTGCAAGGCCGCCATCAGCAGGCTGACCGCCTGGCGCTGGCCGCCGGACAACAGGCCGATGCGGTCGGTCAAGCGGTTTTCCAGGCCCAGGCCCAAGGTGGCCAGACGTTCACGAAAGCCGTCCTTCATCGACGCCTTGACCGCGCGGCTATAGCCACGGCGCACGCCGCGCATCTGCGCCAGCGCCATGTTTTCTTCGATGGTCAGGTCTTCGCAGGTGCCCGCCATGGGGTCCTGGAACACGCGGGCCACGCGGCCGGCGCGCGCCCACACGGGCTGGCGCGTCACGTCCACGCCGTTGATGTCGATGCGGCCCGAATCAATCGGCAGGTCGCCCGACACCGCGTTCAGGAACGTGGACTTGCCGGCGCCGTTCGAACCAATGACGGTTACGAACTGGCCTGAAGGAATCTCCAGCGACAGGCCACGCAGCGCGCGCGTCTCGATGGGCGTTCCCGCGTTGAAGGTAATTTTCAGATCTTTTGCGGACAACATATCAGCGCCCCTTCTTGCCGACGATACGGCGCTTGAGCATCGGGATGACCAGGGCAATCGTGACCAGCACCGCGGTGACAAGGTTCAGGTCTTGTGCCTTCAGGCCGATGAAATCGCTATTGAGCGCCAACGCGATGAAAAAGCGGTAGACGATGGCGCCAATGATGACGGCCAGCGTCGCCAGCACCAGCTTGCGCGACGGCAGGATGCTTTCGCCGACGATCACCGCGGCCAGGCCGATCACGATGGTGCCGATGCCCATCGAGATATCGGAACCGCCCTGCGTCTGCGCGAACAGCGCGCCGGCCAGCGCCACCAGCGCGTTGGACAGCGCCATGCCGCCCATGATCATGCGGCCGGTGTTGACGCCCTGCGCGCGCGCCATGCGGCCGTTGGACCCGGTGGCGCGCACGGCCAGCCCAGTCTGCGTGGCAAAGAACCAGTCCAGCGCCAGCTTGGCCAGGATGACGATCACAATCAGGATCAGCGGGCGCGCGACATAGTCGGAGATCCAGCCCGGCTGCAAGATCGTGAACACGGTGGGTTCGGTGATCAGCGGAACGTTCGGCTTGCCCATGATGCGCAGGTTGATCGAGTACAGCGCGATCATCATCAGGATGCTGGCCAGCAGGTCCATGATCTTGAGCTTCACGTTCAGCATGCCCGTGATCAGGCCGGCGACCGCGCCCGCGAACGTGGCGATGATCGTGGCGGAAAACGGATCGGTGCCCGACGCAATCAGCGTGGCACAGACGGCGCCGCCCAGCGGAAAGCTGCCGTCAACGGTCAGGTCGGGGAAGCGCAGCAGGCGAAAGGAGATAAACACGCCCAAGGCCACCAGGCTGAAGATCAGCCCGATCTCCAACGCGCCTAACAACGAGAACAATGACATGGGTTAAATCCAATCAGGGTAAGGAAGGTGCATATTAAAGAGTTGAAACGTCGGATTTCTTGCGTTCAGGCATCAGTTTTACCCGAGCTTTCGAAACAAACGTTTCCCGGTTCGTCATTTTCTCGCGTTTCGTTCCAAAGCATCCGCGCGCTTGCCGGGCAGACCGGAAAGCGGCGACGTTCAAAGCCAGGAAAGGGAGCAAAACCGCAGGACCCGGTCGCGGTGCGACCCGAAAAAAGCTTAACAAAAACCCCGCGCACGCCGGGCGGCGTGGCGGGGTCTGGCGGGTGTCGCTTTACTTCACGACCACCGCGGCCGACTTGATCACGGCGTCCGACAGGGTCACGCCCTGCTTGGCGGCGGCGCCCGGGTTCACGTAGAGCTCAAGCTTGGAGATGACTTCCGACGGAATGGCGCCGGGCTTTTCGCCCTTGAGAATGCGCACGACCACCTTGCCCGTCTGCACGCCCAGGTCGTGGTAGTTGATCCCCAGCGCCGCGATACCGCCGCGCTTGACGCTGTCGGTATCCGAGGCGATCAGCGGGATCTTGGCGTCGTTGCCCACCTTGACCAGCGATTCATACGCCGACACGACGTTGTTGTCGGTGTTGGTGTAGATGACGTCGACCTTGCCGATCAGGCTGCGCGCGGCCGAGGCCACGTCAACCGAACGCGGGGCGGCGGCTTCAACCAGGCTCATGCCCGACTTGGGCAGGATTTCCTGCAACTTCTTCACCACCACGACCGAGTTGGCCTCGCCCGGGTTGTAGACGATGCCCACGCGCTTGGCGTTGGGAACGATTTTCTTGATGAGTTCAACCTGCTTTTCCAGCGCCAGCATGTCCGACACGCCCGTCACGTTGGTGCCCGTGGCGTCCATGCTCTTGACCAGCTGCGCTGCCACCGGGTCGGTCACGGCCGAATACACCACCGGCACGTCCTTGGTGGCGGCCACGACGGCCTGGGCCGAGGGCGTGGCGATCGCGACGATGGCGTCGGGACGGTCACCCACGAACTTGCGGGCGATCTGCGCAGCGGTGCCGTTATTGCCCTGCGCGCTTTGGTACTGCCACTTCAGGTTCTTGCCGGATTCGTAGCCGGCCTGCTTCAGGGCGTCTTGCACCCCATCACGCACGGCGTCCAGCGCCGGGTGCTCGACGATGGCGGTAATCGCCACCGACTTTTGCTGCGCCGACACTGGTGAGGCGATAGCCATCGCCAGCGCCATGGCGCCAACCGTCAGAAAATGTTTTTTTCCGATCAGCATACGTAAGCTCCTTGAACCCTTGGTTTTTGTTCGTTATTACAACTACGCCGGCGGCTTCCCGTCGGTCGGTCAGCCGTAAAGCCATATAGTCTAACTTGCCGTCAGACAAAAGAATTTGCGGGGAATCCCTGAAATGGTGCATGCCGGCAAGCATGCTCCACGCCGGGGCGCGCCGCGCCAATATACTAAATATCGCCAAGGCCGACGGCGGATCGTCGGCCACATCCCAAGGCCTCATCATGATCAAACGCGCTCTGGGCCGTTCCGGCCTGCAAGTTCCCCCCCTGACTTTCGGCGGCAACGTCTTCGGCTGGACGGTCGACGAAGCCGGCGCCTATTCCCTGCTTGACGCCATGGTCGACGCGGGCCTGAATTTCATCGACACGGCCGACGTGTATTCGCGCTGGGTGCCCGGCAACCAGGGCGGCGAATCCGAAACGCTGATCGGCAAATGGCTCAAGCGATCCGGCAAGCGCGACCGCGTGATGATTGCCACCAAGGTCGGCATGGAAATGGGCCCCGACGCGCGCGGTCTGGCGCCCGCCTACATCCGGCGGTCACTGGATGCCTCGCTGGCGCGGCTGCAAACGGATTATGTGGACCTGTACCAGTCGCACAAAGACGACCCCGATACGCCGCTGACCGACACGCTGGCGGAATACGCCAAGCACATCGAGTCCGGCAAGGTGCGCGCCATCGGCGCGTCAAACTACACGGCCGTGCGCCTGTCCGAAGCGCTGATCGCGGCCGAACGCCACGACCTGCCGCGCTACGAAAGCATCCAGCCCGAATACAACCTGTACAACCGCGCCGGGTTCGAGACCGGGCTGCAAGGCCTGGTGAAAACGCAGCAGATGGGCACCATCAATTACTACGCGCTGGCCAGCGGTTTTCTTAGCGGCAAATATCGCAGCGCGGCCGACGCCGGCAAAAGCGCGCGCGGCCAGAAGATTGTGGAGACCTATCTGAACGAACGCGGCCTGCGCATCTTGAAGGCGCTGGACGAGGTCTCGGAAGACGCCGGCTGCACGCCCGCGCAAGCCGCGCTGGCCTGGCAGATTGCGCAGCCGGGCATCACCTCGCCCATCGTCAGCGCCACGTCGTTGGCGCAGCTTGACGAACTGGTCAAGGCCGCCAGCCTGACGCTGACGCATGACCAGTTGGCCAAGCTGAGCCAGGCCAGCGAATGGCGCTAAGGCATTAATCCAGCTTCACGCCGGAATCTTTCACCACCTTGGCCCAGCGATCGACTTCGCTGTCGACGAACTTGCCGAAGTCGGCGCCCGTCAGCGTGGGCACCGCCGAGCCGTTGCCGGCCCACGTTTCCTTCAGCTTCGGGGTGTTCAGCGCCTTGGTGATTTCCACCGCCATCTTGTCGACCGCCTCCTTCGGCGTGCCGGTCGGCGCCCAGATGGCGTACCAGGTCGACACGACGTAATTCGGCACGCCGGCTTCGGCGGCGGTCGGCACGTTGGGCAGCGAGGCCGACCGTTCGCTGGCCGCCACGGCCAGGGGCTTGATGGCGCCCGCGCGTATATGTCCGGACGACGAACCCAGCCCATCGAACGCCAGGTCTACCTGACCACCGATCAACGCGGACAGCATCGGGCCGGCGCCCTGGTACGGCACGTCCACCAGCTTGATGCCGGTCTGCATGGCGAACAACTCACCGGCCAGGTGGTGCGTGCTGCCCTTGCCGGCGGTGCCGTAGTTGATTTCGCCCGGATGCTTCTTGGCGTAGTCGACGAATTCCTGCAAGGTCTTGACCGGCAACTTGCCGGCGTTGATCACCACCACCTGCGGCGGCTGCGCCACCAGCGCGACCGGCACGAAGTCCTTCTGGATGTTGTAGTTCAGGCTTTTGTACAGCGACGGGGCCAACGCGTGGTGCGCGCCGCCCATGAAGAAGGTGTAGCCGTCGGGGCGGGCCTTGGCGGCGACGCCCGCGCCGACCGTGCCGCCCGCGCCGCCCTTGTTGTCGATCACCACCGTCTGGCCCAATTGCATGGTCAGTTGTTGGGCCAGCGGGCGGGCGAAGGTGTCCGTGCCGCCGCCTGCGGGGAACGGAACGATCAGCGTGATGGGGCGCTCTGGCCATTGCGCGGCGGCCGTGCCGCCGAAACCCAGGGCTGCCACGGCGACTAGGGCCACGGCGGACTTGCGAACTTTCATAATGTCTCCTCTTGCTGCATCACGGGGACGGCGCGGTTGTGTGCGTCTCGTCTCTTGAAATTCTTATTGAATGAATGCTGCCAGGACTGCAATGCGTAGTCGGATCGAGTCGGAAGGCCTCCTGTGTAGAAAAAAAATGCCGGCCCATGCAGGCCGGCATCTGGCATGGCGTCAAAGCGTCTTATAGGTTTCGCGCAGCACGTTCTTTTGGACCTTGCCCATCGTGTTGCGCGGCAATTGGTCAACGATGTGCACGCGCTTGGGCACCTTGAAGTTGGCGATGCGTGACTTCAGTTCCCGTTGCATCGCGCCCGCGTCCAGCGACGCGCCGTCCTTGGGCACGACCACCGCGACGACGGCTTCGCCGAAGTCCGCGTGCGGCACGCCGATGACCGCCGATTCCGCGACGCCAGGCATGTCGTCGATCAGCGTTTCGATTTCCTTGGGGTAGACGTTAAAGCCGCCCGAGATGATCAGGTCCTTGCTGCGCCCGACGATGGACAGCGTGTCGGCGGGCACTTCGCGCCCGGCGGATTCGCCGCCCCAGCGGCCGACGTCGCCCGTCTTGAACCAGCCGTCTTCGGTGAATTCCTCGCGCGTTTTTTCCGGCATGCGCCAGTAGCCCGAGAACACGTTGGGGCCACGCACCTGCACGTTGCCGATCTCGCCCGGCGCCAGCGGCACGCCCGCGTCGTCCACCACGCGCACTTGCACGCCCGGCAACGCGCGCCCGACCGTGCCGGCCAGGCGCTCGCCCTGGGCGGGGTCATAGGGGTTGGACGTCAGCATGACGGTTTCGCTCATGCCGTAGCGTTCCAGGATGGCGTGCCCGGTGCGCGCCTTGAAGTCCGAGAACGTCTCGGCCAACAACGGCGCCGACCCCGAGATGAACAGGCGCATGTTGGCGCACACGTCGCGGTTAAAGCGCGGGTCGGCCAGCAGACGCACGTAGTACGTGGGCACGCCCATCATCACCGTGCATTGCGGCAGATAATGCAGCGCCTGGTCGGCATCCAGCTTGGGCAGCCAGATCATCTTGGCGCCGGCCAGCAAGGCGCCGTGCGAGGCCACGAACAAGCCATGCACGTGGAAGATGGGCAGCATGTGCAGCAGCACGTCGTCTTCGCGCCAGCCCCAGTATTCGTGCAGCACCTGCGCGTTGGCGGCCAGGTTGCCATGCGACAACATCGCGCCCTTGCTGCGGCCGGTGGTGCCGGACGTATACAGAATGGCGGCCAGGTCGTCGGGCTTGCGCTGCACGGTCTTGAACGTTTGCGGCAGGCCGGCGGCGGCGTCCAGCAGAGTGCCCGTGCGGTCCTCGTCCAGCGTGTAGACGTGCGCGCAGCCGGCCTTGTCGGCGGCGCGTTGCACCCAGTCCAGGTTCTTGCTGGCGCAGACCACTACGGCGGGCTCGGCGTTGCCCAGGAAGTATTCGATCTCGGCTTCGCGGTAGGCCGTGTTCAGCGGCAGGTACACCAGCCCGGCGCGCAAGGTGGCCAGGTACAACAGCAGCGCTTCCGGCGATTTTTCCACTTGCACGGCCACGCGCGAACCGTCGGGCAGGTCCAGCGACGTCAGCAGGTTGGCCAGGCACGCGGTGGCGCGGTCGATGTCATCCCAGGTGTATTGCAGGTCGGGCGTTTCCAGCGCGACTTTGCTGCGGTCTTTGGGAAAGCCGCCTTGCAGGACAGCATAGAGGTTGGCGTTGCTCACCTTGGTCAGTCTCCGGAAAAGGAAGGATCTACGCCGGCCAGGAAAGCGCGCACGCCTTCCTTGTGGTCCCGGCTTTCGGCATAGGAGAAATAGTCTTGATATTCGTCTTCGGTCAAGGCGCCCCCTTGGGCAAGCCGCGCCGACAGGCGTTTATTGATGCGGGCGGCCAATGGCGCGCCCTGGGCGATGCGATCGGCGCTGCGGCGGGCGGCATCGGCCACCTGATCGTCGGGCACGATGCGCGTGAGCAGCCCCAGGCCGTGCGCCTCGTCGGCGCCGAAGACCCGGCCTTCCAGCAAAATTGCCAGCGTGGCCGCGCGCCCGACCAGGGCCAGCAGACCGCGCATTTCATCGGGCGCCATGGGAAAGCCCAGGCGGTTGATCGGCACGCCGAAACGCGCCGACGCGCCTGCGATGCGCAAGTCGCACTGGCTGGCAATTTCCAGCCCGCCGCCCACGCACACGCCTTCGATCTGGGCGATGACGGGGTGCGGGCAGTCGGCCACGGCCCGCAAGGCGGGCGCCAGGATGTGGCGGTGGTAATGCTGCACGCCGGCGGCATCGGCCCGCTGCACGGGAAATTCGCGGATGTCGGCGCCCGCGGCAAAGTTGCCGCCTTCGCCCCGCACGATCACGCAGCGCACGGTGCTGTCGGCGGCCAGGCGCGTGAACACGTCACCAAGCTCGCCCCACATGCCCACCGTTATCGCGTTCAACCGCCCCGGGTGCGATAGCGTCACCCAGGCCAACGGCCCCTCGCGTTCCAGCCGCACGCGGCCGGCCACGTCTTGCGTCATGTCCCGTTGCCCCTTTTTTTATTGATATGGACCGCTTTGTAAAGCGATCAGGCCACGCGTCCGACTCCCCGGCTTACCTGCGGCTTACCTTCGCCCAAGCGGGCAAGGTTGGTGTCCAGCTCGTCCAGGTCATACAGGTAGTTGACCATCAGCGCGCAAGACTGCTTCATGCCCTTGACCGAGGTGTCGGCCGCCCAGTTCAAGCGTTCGATGCGCGCGCCGTTGCCCAGGTGAAAACGCGCCACGGGGTCCAGCGGCAGCCCGTTCTTCATGGATTGCAAATACGTGGCGGCCAGCCGGAAGCCGGCGCGTTTGATCACGTCGGACGCCTTGCCCTGCGCGGCGGCCTTGGCCAGCCGCGACACCCAGCGCTGGCCGTCCGGCACCCCTTCGCGCTTGCGGTCCTTGGCGCGCGACTTGTCTTCGCGCACGATGGCCTCCACGGCGTCGGCGTCCAGCTTGCCCAGCCAATCCGAAAACCCGGGAATGGGCGACAGCGTGGCAAAGTTCTTCAGCTTGGGCAGCTCTTCCAGCAGCTGCTCGACCACGCGCTTGAGCAGGAAGTTGCCGAAGCTGATGCCCTTCAGCCCGGGCTGCGTATTCGAAATGGAATAGAAGATGGCCCAGCGCGCCTTGTCCAGATCCTGCGGCGGCAAGGTGCTGTCCAGCAGCACCTGCACGTTGTCGGCCATGCTGCTGGCAAACGCCACTTCCACGAAAATCAGCGGCACGCCCGGCATCTGCGGATGGAAATAGGCGTAGCAGCGGCGGTCGGGCGACACGCGGCGGCGCAGGTCGTCCCACGAGGTGATCTCGTGCACGGCTTCGTACAGGATCAGTTTTTCCAGCAGCGACGCGGGCGAATCCCAGGTCAGCGGGCGCAACTCCAGCAAGCCCACGTCAAACCAGGCGGACAGCAACCCTTCCAGTTCCTTGTCCAGCCCCTGGATACCCGATACCTGCTTGCGCCAACGCAGCATGTCGGCGCGCAGATCCACCAGGAAGCGCAAGCCGTGCGGCAGCGCGTTAAAGCGCTTGAACAGGCGCGTGCCCTCGCCGCCGTCGCCCGCGTACGTGGCGCGCACCTGAGCCAACGCCGCCAGCATCAGCCGGCGGTCCTTGCTGTCGGCCGTGCTGTATTGCTCGCACCAGCGGCGCGCCAGCTTGTTGGCCGCCACATCGGTCAGGCGCGCCTCGAACAGGCGGCGCACCTCGGATTCGCTGGGCAGGCGCCCGCGTTCCCACAGCTTGCCCAGGCGCGTCATCAGGCTGGCGCCCTCGGCGGCCGCCGCAGGGTCGATCAGCTCGGGCTCGGGCTCAGGCGTGCGTGCGCCCCGCGCGGGCGCGAGATTGGCGGGTACGGACATGGGCGGGCTCCTCGATAACGATGGGATCAGGTAACGCCGGATCGGCGGCGTCTTCATTGGCCAAAATGCGCAGCGCTTCCAGCTGCCGCATCAGATGGGTGTGCGCCAGGGCCTGGGCGGCCTCGCTGTCATGCGCTTTCAGGGCGTCGAAAATGGCCAGGTGCTCGGCGCAGGACTGCTGGATACGCCCGGGGCGCGCCAGACTGCGGTGCCGCGACAGGCTCAGGACCTTGCGCAGGTTGCCCACCATGTCCGACAGCCACTGGTTGCCGGCCAGCGCCTGGACGGCTTCGTGGATCAGGTAATTGGTTTGGTAGTAGGCGTCGATGCGGCCGGCGCGGGCATGGCCGGCCAGCTCGGCGTGCAGCGGCTCAAGCGCGGCCAGTTCGGCGTCGGTCGCCTTGCGGGCGGCTTCGAAAGCGCAGCGCCCTTCCAGCATGGCCATCAGCGGGAAGATGTCTTCCAGGTCTTGCGTGGACAGTTCATTGACAAAGCAGCCGCGGCGCGGCTCCAGCCGCACCAGCCCTTCGGTGGCCAGCACCTTCAGCGCCTCGCGCAAGGGGGTGCGGGATATGCCCATTTCGCCGGCCAGCCGAAGTTCGTCGATCCATTCGCCGTTGGACAGGGCGCGCGCATGGATCATGCCGCGCAGGCGATCCGCGACTTCCAGGTAAAGGGCTTGACGGACGATGGGTTGGCTCATGGGGGCCGGCGCGGGCAGCGCCGTAATTCATAATTATGAACAAGCCCATGTTAAATCCCGACGCGGAAAAAGGTAAACCCCTGGAAAACCCCTTCCGCCCGTCGGCTGCTTCAGAAGTGCAGAACCCCGTCCACGGCGTGGCGCGTCAGCGATCGGGCCCAACGGCGGGCCGGCAGGCCGTATTTGGATTCCACGACTTCGGCCCGCGCCAGCAGATCGGCGGGCGTCACCGCCAGGCGCGGGCCGGAGAATGCCAGCACGATCTGGTTGCCGGCGTCCACCTCGGGCAGCAACACCACGCGGTCGTCGAAGGCCTTGGACAGGTTGTCGATGTTCTTGCCAAAGCTTTCGTGGCGGCCGAACAGGTTGACGGCCACCACGCCGACCTCGCCCAGCACGCGGCGGCAGTCGCGGTAGAACTTCACGCTGTCGCGCACGGGGCCTTCGGCCGAGGCGTCGTACAGGTCGACCATCAACACCGGGCAACGCCCGGCATTGGCGGGGTCGGCCACCCACTGGCCGGCGTCCGCGTGTTCGACCAGCAGCCGGTTCGAGCCCGGCAGGCGGAAGAACATATGGCAGGCGGCGGTTACGCGCGGGTTCCATTCCACGGCCAGCAGCGGGCTACGCGTGTGCTTGACGCAAAAGCGCGCCAGCGACCCCGCGCCCAGGCCCAACATGCCGATGGATTCTTCCTTGGGCGGTTCCAGGAACAGCAGCCAGGCCATCATCTGCGCGGTGTATTCCAGCACCAGTTCAGCCGGACGCTTGACGTGCATCGCACCCTGGACCCACGGGGTGTTGAAGTGCAGATAACGCACGCCATCCAGCTCGGACAGGGTCGGCTGGTCCAGTTCAGAGGGGAAGTTCGATTTATTCATGGCGGCGATTGTAGGTCGGACGCCGCGCCAACGGTGGCTCAAGGCAGATCAGCGTTTTCCTCGGCGGCGCCTTCCCAGATGCGCTCCAGCCACTGGGTGCAAGATGCGTCCGCATGCAGGCTTGCCGCCAAGCGCAACACCCGCTTCAGATACAAGTGCGCGTCGCATTCCCAGGTGATCCCCATGGCGCCATGCACCTGGATGGCGTTCTGGGCCGCGCGCCGGCCCGCTTCCACCGCCAGCAGCGGCACGTAGAGGCTGTCGCGTTCGGCCGAGGGCGCGTCGGCATCGTGCGTGGCGGCGGCGGCTCGACCGGCCAGACGCGCATCGTCCAGCGCCATCCAGTCGTCCGCCAAGCGGTGCTTGATGGCCTGGTTGGCGCCGATGGCGCGGTCAAACTGGCGCCGTTCGCGGGCATACGCCGCCGCCATGTCCAGCGCGGCACTTGCCGCACCCAGCAGCTCAGCCGACCGCAGCAAGGTCAGCCGCGTCTTCAGGCGCCGCCACTGGCCGGCGTCCAACCGCACGTCCACGGTTTCCGCTACGTCAGGACTCGCCACGCTTGCGACGGGCATCGTCGGGTCCAGCCCTGCCCTGCCCGCCACGGGCGCGTGGCGTTCCAGCCGCAACACGCCCGGCGCGGGGCAATGCACCGCCAAGCCGGACACGCCCTGGCCTGCGCCTTCCACAAACGCAGACCCGTCCGGGCGCAGCGTCACATCCGCGAAATATCGCTGGCCTTGCATCATCTGGCGCGCCCAGGTTGCCGCCGGCTCGGGCAAGCCCGCCTTGCAAAGGGTTGGCAGCAGCACCAGGTTTGCCACCAGCGGCAGGCTAAGCAGATGACGCCCTGCCGCTTCGGCCACCACCCAGGCGTCGGCCAGCCCCAGGCCCAGGCCGTCTTGTTCAGCGGGCGCCAGCAGTGCGGGCCAGCCTTGTTCGCACAGGTCTTGCCACAGCGCCAGCCGGTCGGCGGCCGGCTGCGTCGCGGCGGCGCGCGCCACGCGGGGCGGATGGCGATCCGCCAGAAAGCGCGCGGCCGATTCTTGCAGCATGCGCTGGTCTTCGTTCAAGGAAAAAGTCATGGTGTCGGCGTTGGTTCAAATCAGGCTTTGGGCTTCGGGCTTCAGGCTTTAGGCAGTCCCAGCATCTGCTCGGCGATGATGTTGCGCTGGATCTCGGAGGTGCCGGCCAGGATGGTTTCGGCGCGTGACCACAAGTAGGCGTGCGTCAGCGTTGCCGCGTCCGCGTCGATATCGGCGTGGGAATCGGCTTCGATACAAGCGTTGCAAGCGGGGCTGATGCCAGCTTCCCTATCGGCCTCAACACCGGCAGTACCGCGCACATCGATACCCGCATCGATACCCGCATTGCCGACCGCGCCCGCCTTGCCGGCTCCCTTGCCGTCGCCCGCGCCATGCCCCGCCCCTTCCAGGCACGCGCCTTCTCCCAGCATCTGCAAGGACAGCTCCAGCAAGCGCTGGTGCGCCTCGCTCCAGTGAATCTTGGTGGACGACCCTTCCGGCCCAGGCGGATCACCACGCATGGCGCCTTCCAGCGCGCGCCGCGACTTCAACGCCAGCACGTGGCTGTCGGCCGCCAGCCGCGCCCAACGGTGGCGCACGTCGGCCGACGAAGCCGGCGTGTGCCCGTACGCGTCGGGCCGCAGCGCCAGCCGCCGCACCGCTTGCAGCTCTTGCGCAAACCGCACCAGACGCGGAATGAAGTAAGTGCCGCGTTCGAAACTGGCGGCGGCCATCGCCACCTTCCAACCCTGGTTCTCGGCGCCCAGCAGCAGGTCTTGCGGCACGAATACATCTTCGAAAAACACTTCGCAGAATTCCGCGTCGCCCGTGATCTGGCGGATCGGTTCGACCCGGACGCCCGTGCTGCGCATGTCCACCAACAGAAAGCTCAGGCCCTTGTGCTTGGGCACGTTGGCATCGGTGCGCGCCAGCACGAAGCACCACTGGGCGCGGTCGGCGAACGACGTCCAGATCTTGTGCCCATTGAGTCGATACCCGCCCGCCACCGGTTCGGCGCGCGTGCGGACCGAGGCCAGGTCCGACCCGGCGCCGGGTTCCGAATAGCCCTGGCACCAGACGTCGCGGTTGGACAATATGCCCGGCAAAAAACGGCGCTTTTGTGCGTCCGTGCCGAAGTGCAGCAACGTAGGCGCCAGGATGCCGTGGCCGATCAGGTTCACGCCCAACGGCGCGCCGCAACGCGCATGCTCTTCATGGAATACGGCCTGGCGCGATAGCGGCAAGCCGTGCCCGCCATATTCGCTGGGCCAACCCAGGCCGGACCAGCCGTGGCCGCACAAGGTGTCTTCCCAGGCCCGGCGAAAGTCCAGGTCACGGGGGCACGCGCCGCCGGGCCAGCCGCGCACAAAGCCGGCATAGGTCTCGGCCAGCCATGCGCGCAACCGCGGGCGAAAGGCGTCGTCGTCCAGAGCCAGGATGCGAGCGGCCACGTTGTCCTGTCGATCCATACCGCTTACTCCAATCGGATATTCGAATCGCGCGCGACCTTGGCCCAGGTCGACACGTCTTGCCGGATGAACGCCGCGAATGCTTTGGGGTCGCTGCCGATGATGTCCAGCCCCAGCCCCACGAACTGCGCTTTCACGTCGGGCTGTTGCAGGATCTGCGCCAGATTCGTATAGAGCTTGTCGACGACCGCCTGCGGCGTGTTCGCCGGCGCCACCAGTCCCAGCCACGGCATGGCCGAATAGCCCGGCAGGCCGGAAGCCGCCACTGTCGGCAGGTCGGGCACCGAGGCCGAGGGCTTCGTGGTCGTCACCGCCAGTGCGCGCAGCTTGCCGTCCTTGACGAACGGGCCGGACGAGGCCCAGGCGTCGAACATCACCTGGATACGCCCGGCCACCAGATCGTTCAGCGCCGGCGCGCTGCCCTTGTACGGAATATGCGCCATCTGCACGCCCGCCATGCTGTTGAACAGTTCGGCTTCCAGGTGCGTGGAACTGCCCGCGCCCACCGAGCCGTAGCTGACCTTGCCGGGGTTGGCCTTCAGATACGCAATCAGTTCGCCCACGTTCTTGGCCGGAATCGACGGGTGCACCTCAAGCACGTGCACCACCGAGGCCACCTGGCTGACGGGCGTGAAGTCCTTGATGGGGTCGTAGTTGACCTTGGCGTACGTGCTGGGCGCGATGCCCAGCGATGACGCGGCCATCAGCAGCGTGTAGCCGTCGGGCGCCGCGCGCGCCACGTAGTCGGACGCAATCATCGTGCCGCCGCCCGGCTTGTTCTCTACGATCACGGTCTGGCCCAGCTTGGCGGTCAGCCGTTCGGCCAGCAAGCGGCTCATGATGTCGGCCGCGCCACCCGGCGAGAACGGCACCACGATGCGCACGGGCCGGCTGGGATACGCGTCCTGCGCCAGCGCGGGGGTGGCCGCGCCGGCCACGGCGAAGGCCATGCCGGCCAACAGCCCTTTGATTGCTTGTCTCTTCTTCATGCCTGTCTCCTCCTGGGGAATGCGTTGCGCGCATGGCGCGGTGGCACTACGGGGTTGCGGGCAGGATCAACGCGTCCAGTACGGCAACGCCTTGTCCCGCCTCTTTGATCAGCAAGGGATTGACTTCGATTTCGGCCACCTGCGCGGGCGCGGCCAACAGCGCGTTGCCCACGGCGACAATCGCCCGGCAGGCCGCCGCCACGTCCGCGCGCGGCTTGCCCCGGTAGCCGTCCAGCAAGGGGTACGCCTTCAGTTCTTGCAGCATCCGCATGGCGATGGCCTCGTCCACGGGCAGCAGGCGGTGGCTGGTGTCTTGATAGATCTCGGTCAGCACGCCGCCCAGGCCCACCGTCAGCACGGGGCCAAAGACGGGGTCGCGCGTGGCGCCCACGATCAGCTCCGCCACCCCGCGTTCCATCTTCTGCACCATCACGCCATCGACGCGCGCGTCGGGTTGCGCGGCCGACGCTGCGTGCAGCACGCGGTCGAACGCAGTGCTGACGGCGGCGTCGTCGGCCAGCCCCAGCGCTACGCCGCCGGCCTCGGTCTTGTGCGCGATGTCGGCGCTAAGTATTTTCAGCGCCACGGGATAGCCTGCCTGGCGCGCGTGGGCCACCGCGTCATCCGCCGTGCGCGCCACGCCGGCAAGCGCTTGCGGCAGCCCGAAGGCGGCGACGTAGGCGCGCGCGTCCACTTCGTTGCAGGGCAGCGCCGGCACGGGCGGGACGTTGACGTTGATGGGTTGGTCGGTGGGGTTGTCGATGGCCGCCATCCGCCGCGTGCCGCGTGCCTCGCACCACAACAGATACGGCGCCAGCGCGGACACGGCTAGCCCCAGGTCTTCAAACACCGCGACCTCGGCGTCGCGCAAGGCGGCGCGGCTTTGCGCCAGGCCGGTGTCGATGGCGACGAACAAGCGCTGATGCTGGCGCGATGCCTCGGCCAGCGCGTCGGCCATGCGGTCCAGCATGTAGCCGGGCGCGTAGACCACCACGGCGTCGATGGCGTCGGTGGTGGCCAGGGCTTGCAACACCGTTCGCACAAACGCCGGATCGTTGACGACGTTGCCGGTCACGTCCACCGGATTGCCAACCATGCCGTAGTCCGGAATGCCGCCGCGCAGCACGGTTTGCAGGTCGTCGGGCAGATCCGGCAGTTCCAGCCCCGCGCCGATGAACTTGTCGGCCAGGATGGCGCCCAGCGCCCCCGACATCGTCAGCACCGCCACGCGCTTGCCGGCGCTGCGATGGCGCAGCGTGGCCAGGCTGGCCAGGTGCGCCATCTGTGCAAAGTCGGTGGCTTCGATGACGTTCAATTGGCGAAACGCCGCCGCGTAAACGCGCTTGTCGCCCGCCAGCGCCGACGTGTGCGAACGCACCGCCGCCGCGCCTTTATCGGTGTTGCCGGCCTTCAGCGCAATCAACAACTTGCCCTGGCGTTCCAGCGCCTGGCAGGCCCGCACGAAGCGTTCGCCATCGCGCAGTTGTTCGATGTAGCCCAGCACTATCTCGGTGTGGGCGTCTGCCGCCAGATATTCCAGGTACTGCGAAAAATCCAGGCAGGCCTCGTTGCCGGTATTGATGAAGTGCGAAAACGGCAGGTCAAGCCGACGCGCGATGGCGTACACCGCCGCGCACACATTGCCGCTTTGTGTCAGCAGGCTGACCACGCCCGGCTGCGTTTGCGCGGGCGCCGTCTTGAATACCGAGGCAAAGGCGGTGTGCGCCTGCGTGTTCAAGTTGGCAAACCCCATGCAGTTCGGGCCCGCCACGGCCATGCCGCTTTGCGCCACGAACGCTTCCAGCTCGTCTTGCAGGCGCGCGCCCTCGCCGCCCGCCTCCGCAAAACCCGCCGCATACACGATGGCCGCGCGCACGCCCCGGGCGTGGCAACGGCGCAGCATGGGCGTGACCTCGGCGGCGGCAATCGCCAGCACGGCCAGGTCCACGGGTTCGGGCACGGCTTCAATCTCGGGCCAGCAACGTAAGCCGAACACTTCCTGGTACTTCGGGTTGACGGGGTAGATGCCGCCCGCGTAGCCAAAGCGCGTCAGCAGTTCCAGCGGCATGCCGCCAATGCGGCCGGCGTTGGCGCTGGCGCCGATCATGGCAATCGAACGCGGATCCAGCAGGCAGTCCAGCGCGGGCCTCATGCCGTTTCGCCCTTCTTGTTGCGCTGAATGGCCTGGGCCAGGCCGCGTTCGCGCACGGCCTGGAATTCTTCACTAAGGTGCGACAGCTGGTGCGTGTCGAAATGCGCCGACAAGGCCGTGCGAAAGCCCTGCGCATCGGCCGTGCGGTTCAACGAGCGCTTGATCAGCCGCAGCCCGAAGGGCGGCGCCTGGGCAATGCGCCGGGCCAGCGTCAGCGTGGCCTCGTCCAGCTCGGACTCGGGCACCACGCGGTTCACCATGCCGATACGCAGCGCCTCGGCCGCGTCGACTTTTTCGCCGGTGTAGAGCATTTCCTTGGCTTTGCGCAGGCCCATCACCCAGGGGTGGATCAGCACTTCGGTGGCGGCGGCGGCCAGCGTGTGGCCGACGGGGTCCGAAAAGTACGCGGTGTCGGCGCACACGACCAGGTCGCACATGTTGGCGATCATGAAGCCGCCCGCCACGCACGCGCCCTGCACCTGCGCGATGGTGGGTTTCGGGAAATCCCAGATGCGCAGGCAATAGCCGTAGTAGCGGCGCGACTCGTATTCCCAGCGTTCTTCCACGGTGAAGTCGGCGCGCTTGGCTTGCGCTTCTTTCAGGTCGTGCCCCGCCGAAAAATGCGCGCCGCGTCCGGCCAGCACCACGACGCGCACGGCGTCGTCTTGTTCGGCCCGGGTCAGGGCGTCGTCCAGTTCATCCAGCATTTGCTGGCTTTGGGCGTTGCGCGCCGACTCGCGCGCCAGGCTGATGCGGCAGATCGAGTCGTGGTGCTCGACGGCCAGGGTGGCGTATTCCATAGTCTCCTCGTCTTTTGCAACGCCCGCGCTTGTGGATGGCACGGGTCGATGGGTCGATTCGATTGAATTAACGCACCTGGAATCCTAGAATACAAAATATTCGACCACTTTTTCCCACAATATGAACAAGACGATGGCTACCGGCGGCACCCAAAGCATGCGGCGCGCGCTGGGCCTGCTGCGCGTGCTGGCCCAGCATCAGGAAGACGGCATCGACCTGCAAGGCGTGATGAGCGCGACGGGGCTGGAACGGTCCACCGCCCACCGCCTGTTGAGCTGCCTGCTGGAAGAGCAATTCGCCGAACGCGACGCACGCACGCGGCGTTATCGGCTGGGCGTGGATTCCATGCAGCTGGGTTTCGCGGCGTTGCGACGCACGCCCTTGCTGGATGCGCTGCGCCCCTTCGCGCAGAAGCTGGCCCGATTGTCGGGCGACACCGTGTTCCTGGTGATCCGCCAGGGGGATTACGCCTTGTGCCTGCTGCGCGAGGCGGGCTCGTTTCCGGTCAAGGTGTTCACCATCGACCAGGGCGAACGGCGGCTGCTGGGCGTGGGCGCGGGCGGGCTGGCGTTGATGGCGAGTTTGCCGGACGAAGAAATCGCGGCGCTGTATGCGCGGCACGCGGCCAGCTACGCGCAGATTGGCGTCTCAAGTGCGGCGTTGATGAAGGCCGTCAAGCAGACGCGCGCGACGGGCCATTCTGAAATCGTGGATACGATCACGCCGGGCGTGTCGGGCGTGGGCGTCGCGTTTCCGGTATCGGAGTTGACGTGGGTGGCGTTCAGCTTCGGCGCCATCAGCAGCCGGCTGGATGCGCCGCGCCGCGCCAAGATGGGCGAGCTGCTGCGGGCCGAGTGCCAGGCCTGGGCGGCGGGCTATCTGGGCCAGGCATGAAGGAAAAGCGCCCCGCGGGGAGGCGGGGCACTGGGCGGCGTCATTCAGCTGCGTCGTTCGGCTGCGTCATTCGGCTGCGTCATTCGGCTGCGTCATTCGGCTGCATCCAAAGCCGCAGCCAAACCGGCATCAAACCCTTAAATGCGTTCGAAGATCGCGGCAATGCCTTGGCCGCCACCGATGCACATCGTCACCAGCGCATAGCGGCCGCCCACGCGTTGCAGTTCGTGCAACGCCTTGACGGTGATGATCGCGCCCGTCGCCCCGATGGGGTGGCCCAGGCCGATGCCGCTGCCGTTGGGGTTGACCTTGGCGGGGTCCAGCTTCAATTCACGCGCCACGGCGCACGCCTGGGCAGCAAACGCTTCGTTGGCTTCGATGACGTCCAACTGGTCCACCGTCAGACCCGCGCGCTTCAAGGCGGCCTGCGTGGCGGGCACCGGGCCGATGCCCATGATGTTGGGGTCGACGCCCGCGTGCGCGTAGGCCACCAGGCGCGCAAGCGGCTTGATGCCGCGCTTGGCGGCTACCGAGGCGTTCATCAGCACCACGGCGCCCGCGCCGTCATTCAGGCCCGACGCATTGCCCGCCGTGACCGTGCCGTTCTCTTTCTGAAACACCGGCTTGAGCCCCGCCATGGTGTCGGCGGTGACGTCGCGGCGCACGTGTTCGTCGGTGTCGAACACGACTTCGCCCTTGCGGGTCTTTTGCACCACCGGCACGATCTGGTCGCGGAAGTAGCCAGCGTCAATGGCGGCGGCGGCGCGGCGATGCGATTCGGCCGCCAGCGCGTCCTGGTCCTGGCGGCTGATGTTGAATTTGGCCGCCACGTTTTCGGCCGTGACGCCCATGTGCATGCGGCCGAAGGGGTCGGACAGGGCGCCGGTCATCATGTCCAGCATGACGCTGTCGCCCATGCGCGCGCCCCAGCGTTGCGAGGGCACGATGTATGGGGCGCGGCTCATGCTTTCGGCGCCCGCGCCGATGGCGATATCGGCATCGCCCAGCATGATGGTTTGCGCGGCCGACACGATGGCCTGCAAGCCCGAACCGCACAGGCGGTTGACGTTGAAGGCAGGGGTTTCCTTGGCGATGCCGGCGTTCATGGCCGCCACGCGCGACAGGTACATGTCGCGGGGTTCGGTGTTGATGACATGGCCCACCGCAACGTGGCCGACTTCGTCGCCCTTGACGGCGGCGCGTTCCAGCGCGGCCCGAATAACCGTGGCGCCCAGGTCGCAGGGCGGCACGTCTTTCAGCGCGCCGCCAAAATCGCCGATGGCGGTGCGCACGGCGGATGCGACGATAACTTCATTCATGGTGTTTCCTCCTTGTGATGTTTTCCATCATAACGCCGGCCTAGCGCCGCCGCGCCGCAAGGAATTGGGCGACGGCGTCCGCGTGCGCGTCGGTCTTGTGGGCCAGCGCCTGGTACGCCGCCGACAGTTCCAGCAAGGCGTCCAGGCGCGCATGCTGGCTTTCGCGCAAGAGGCGCTTGGTCAGCCGCACGGCCTGCGGGGAATTGGCCGCCATGCGTCCGGCCAGCGCGCGCGCTGCCGGCAGCAGTTCCTGGCCCGGCACCACGCGCGACACCAGGCCCCATTCCAGCGCCGTGGCCGCGCCGATGGCGTCGCCGGTAAACGACATTTCGGCGGCACGCGCCATGCCGATCAAGCGCGGCAAAAACCACGCGCCACCGTCGCCGGGAATGATGCCCAGCTTGACGAAGCTCTCGGCAAAAGTGGCCGACTCCGCCGCGATGCGCACGTCGCACATGCAGGCCAGGTCGCAACCCGCGCCGATGGCCGGGCCGTTGACGGCGGCAATGGTGGGCACTTCAAGCGCGTGCAAGGCCAAGGGCAATCGTTGGATGCCGTGCCGATATTCCTGGCGCAGCGCGGCCGGGCTCACGTCCGGCCCGATCTGGCGCTGCATTTCGTGAATGTTGCCGCCCGATGAAAACACCTTGCCTGTCGCGGTCAGGATCAGCACGCGCACGTCGGGGTCGTGCTCGATACGCGCGAAGATGGCCAGCATCTGGTCCACGATATCGCTGCCGGTCAGCGCGTTGCGCGTAGCGGGGTCATCCAGCGTCAGCGTCGCCACGCCGTCCGCGTCCAATTCAAAATGCACGAGTTCCGTCATGTTTGCCCTTTCCCGATTACAGGTTTTGGATCGCCGCCGCGCGCGCCGGCAAGAATGTCCAGCGTAGGCGCGTGGCCGGGCAGCGTCCAATATTAGTTTTTGCACCGGCGATACGAATCCGGTATCGAAAAGGCCAAAAATAATATTGGACGGCGGTGGTGGCGCTGCCGGATAGTGCCCTGACGTGCCCGCCATCCAGGCGGCGTCGCAACGGAACCGGACCATGATCGAACCGCTGGACCTGACCCCCATCCCCGCCCGCGACGAAGCGCTGCGCGCGGATATCCGCGCCTTTCTGGCGGACACGCTGGACGGGTTGGAGCCGGATGAACGCGCGCGGTCCTGGATGGGGTTTGACGCGGGCTTCAGTCGCCAGCTTGCCGAACGCGGCTGGCTGGGCCTGACGTTGCCGCGCGAATTCGGTGGGGCAGACCGAGGCCATTTCGCGCGTTTCGTGCTGTCCGAGGAATTGCTGGGCGCGGGCGCGCCGGTATCGGCGCACTGGATCGCCGACCGCCAAAGCGCCCCCTTGATCTTGAAGGTGGGTACCCCCGCCCAAAAGGCGTTTTACCTGCCGCGCATCTGCCGCGCCGAGGCGTTCTTTTGCATCGGCATGAGCGAACCGGGATCAGGCTCGGACCTGGCCAGCATCCGCACGCGGGCAGAGCAGATGCCTGGCGGTTGGCGCTTGAACGGCAGCAAGATCTGGACCACCAACGCGCACCGCTCGCACTACATGATTGCGCTGGTGCGCACGTCGGGATCCCCGCAGGACCGGCACCAGGGTCTGTCGCAGCTGATCGTGGACCTGTCGCTACCCGGCGTGTCGGTGCGGCAGATTCAAGACTTGACCGGCGATGCGCATTTCTCGGAAGTGTTCTTCGACAACGTGGAATTGCCGGACGATGCGTTGATCGGTGAAGAAGGCGCGGGCTGGGCGCAGGTCAATGCCGAATTGGCGTTCGAGCGCAGCGGCCCGGAACGGTTGTATTCCAGCGTTGCGCTGCTTGAATGCTGGTTAACGCACTGCCGCGCCTTGTCGGGCGACGCCGTGGACCGCGCGACCTTGGGCGCCATCTTGTCGCAGATGGCGGTGTTGCGGGCGATGTCGCTGGCGGTGGCGGGCAAATTGGCCGCGGGCGGCAGCCCGGCCACCGAAGCGGCGCTGGTGAAGGACTTGGGCACGGAACTGGAGCAGCAAATTCCCCGCCTGATCGGCGACGCGCTGGGCCGTCACCCCAACCTGCCGCCCCCATTGCCCCTGCTGCGCACGCTGACGTACCTGGAACAGGTTGCGCCCACGTTCTCGCTGCGCGGCGGCACCCGTGAAATTCTGCGCGGCATCATCGCGCGCGGGCTGGGGCTGCGGTAAGGCGCGGGGTGATGTCATGGGGCTGATGCCAGGCCGGTGATATCAGGCCGATGATGTCAGGCCGGTGATGTCAGGCCGGTGATGTCACTGGGCTGATGTCACTGGGCTGATGCCAGGCCGCTGATGTCATACAGGCTGATCTGCGGCGAATTAACTGAATACGGACGGACAAGGGCTACATCATGAACAACGCTGGCGACACGCTTTCCGACAACCTGCTGGGCGACGCGGCCGAACGTCTGTTCGCCCAAACCTGCACGCCCGCGCTGCTGCGCGCCGCCGAGCAGGGGCAGCCCATTGATGCCGCGTGGCGGGCGTGCGAGGACGCGGGATTCGCCGATGCGCTGGTGCCCGAGTCGCTGGGCGGCGCCGGGCTGCCGTTGGCGGCGGCACTGCCGGTGGTGCTGGCGGCAGGCCGTCACCTGTGCCCCTACCCCATCGCACATACCATGCTGGCGCGCGGCTGGCTGGCGGCCCACGGACATGCGCGCCCCGCGGGGCCGATCGCGCTGGCCCCGCACGGGCTGTCCGTGGCCGACCACCGCATCGCCGGCACGAACGTGCCCTGGATACGCGTGGCCAGCCACGTGCTGGCGCAGATCAATGGACAAGCGTGGTTGTTGCCCCTGCAAGCCGCCGATGTGCAGAGCAACGGCGTACATGGCTCGCTGGACGGCGAAGCGTCATGGG
>NZ_LBHW02000023.1:0-88354 GCF_001005835.2 Achromobacter sp. LC458 | reverse complement strand
ATCCCGAGATCGCCATCCAGGAAGCCAAGAAAAAGCGCGAGCAGGAAGAAAAGGCAAAGCAGGCCGCTGAGGCCAAGGAAAAGGCGCGCCTTGAAGAAGAGCGCAAGCAGGCAGAACTGAAAGAAAAGAAGCGCCTGGAGCAAGAACGCCAGGCGGCTGAGAAGGCCGCTGCCGAGAAGGCGGCCGCTGAAAAGGCCGCTGCCGACAAGGCTGCCGCCGAGAAAAAGGCCAAGGAAGACGCCGCCAAGAAGGCTGCCGCTGAAAAGGCTGCTGCCGACAAGGCTGCTGCCGAAAAGGCGGCCGCTGACAAAGCCGCTGCCGAAAAGGCCGCTGCCGAGAAAGCCGCCGCCGCCAAGAAGGCAGCTGCCGACAAGGCGCTCAAGGATGCATTCCGCAACGACGCGCTGGGCGCTGCCGGCATTCCCGGCGGCACGGCAGACCGCAACCAGGCGGGCGGCGGACGCGACAATGGCTACGCCGCCAAGGTCCGCGCCTGCATCCTTCCCGGCGTGGCTTACCAGCCCCCGCCGCGCAACGGCTCGGCCAATCCGACCGCACAATACCGGGTACAGTTAGGCACTGACGGGAAGGTTAACGGCGTGACCCTGACCGATTCTTCGGGCAACCCGGCATTCGACCGCGCGGTCGAAACCGGTATCCGCCGCTGCAACCCCTTCCCCAAGCCCTCCACGGGCGGCTACGACAAGTTCATTGACGTAGTGCACAAAATGTATGATTGACAGGAGATTGATGAATATGACTCCCGCTTATAGCCGACGAGGTTCCCTCCTCGCTCTCTGGCGATCGTATGGGCTCGGTTTGCTGATGCTTGCGCTGTGCCTGATGGCCGCCAAGCCCGCCCATGCGCAACTGCGTGTCGATATTTCCGGCACCGGCGCCACGCAATATCCGGTAGCGATCGCCGACTTTGCCGTTGACGACACCCACGGCCGCGCCCTGGCCGAAGTGATTCGCGCCGACCTGACCCGCACGGGCCAGTTCCGCCTGATCAACGCCGCGGGCTCCGGCTTGAATGTTGATTCCCCCATCGCCCATGACGACTGGCGCGGCAAAGGGGCCGACTTCCTGGCATATGGCAGCATCACCCGTGGCGCCGATGGCCGCTACGACGTCCGCTACCGCTTGGCCGATACGGTCAAGAAAGGTCAGCTGGATGGCGTGGCATTTTCGGGCACGGAGCAGGAACTGCGCCGCGTCGCTCACCAGATCGCTGACCGCATCTACGAAAAGATCACCGGCGTTCGCGGCGTGTTCTCGACCCGCATCGCCTACGTGCTGAAGAAGGGTGCCACCTACGAACTGCAAGTGGCCGATGCCGACGGGCAGAACCCGCAAGTTGCGCTGCGCTCGCGCGAGCCCATCATTTCGCCCTCGTGGTCGCCCGACGGATCCAAGCTGGCCTACGTGAGCTTCGAGTCCGGCAAGCCCGTTGTTTACGTGCACACGCTGGCTACCAGCGCCCGCGTACCGGTGGCGAACTTCAAGGGCAACAACAGCGCACCCGCTTGGTCGCCCGACGGCTCCAAGCTGGCCGTGGCCCTGACGCGCGATGGTTTGTCGCAAATTTACATCGTTGGAGCGTCGGATGGCGCCAATCCCACGCGAGTTACGCGTTCTCCCGGGATTGACACTGAACCGACCTTTACGCCAGACGGTGCTTCCATTATCTTTACGAGTGACCGCAGCGGCGGGCCGCAAATCTATCAGACCGGCTCGACAGGTGGCGAAGCTCGCCGCCTCACGTTTAATGGTGGTTACAACATATCACCCCGAATTTCCCCCGATGGATCGACGCTGCTGTACGTTGCAAGACGCGACGGCGCGTTTCGAATCGCGTCGTTGAACCTGTCCTCAGGCTCCGAATCCTTGATCACTGATGGTCGTGACGATCAGTCGCCAAGTTTCGCGCCGAATGGCATGCAAGTCCTTTACGCCGCCATCCAAAATGGACGTAGCGTACTTGCGGGTGTTTCGAGCGATGGCCGCGTACGGCAGACGCTTTCGGTACTGAACGGGGAAATACGTGAACCGACTTGGGGCCCATTTACCCGATAACACGTGTGACTCTCTTTGCAAAGGAACTATCATGAAGTCGCGCATTGCCAAAAGCCTGACCATTGCCGCTCTGGCTGCCACTCTGGCAGCTTGCAGCTCCGTCCCTCTCGACGATAAAGCGGGTCAGGGCGGAGGCGCTGGCCAAGGATCTTCGGCCTCTGGCCAAATCCTTGATCCCTTTAACCCCCAAAGCATCCTGGCGCAACAGCGCTCGGTGTACTTTGATTTCGACAGCTACACCGTGTCGGACCAGTACCGCGGCTTGGTCGAAACCCACGCCCGCTACCTGGCTTCGCACCAGCAGCAGAAGGTCAAGATCGAAGGCAACACCGACGAACGCGGCGGTGCTGAGTACAACCTGGCCCTGGGCCAGCGTCGTGCAGACGCCGTGCGTCGCATGATGACCCTGCTGGGCGTCAGCGACAACCAGATCGAAACCATCAGCTTCGGCAAAGAAAAGCCGAAGTCGACGGGTACGTCGGAAGCCGACTTTGCTGAAAACCGCCGCGCCGATATCAACTATCTGCGTTAAGCTTTTCGCTTAAGTCCAAGAGCCCTACCACGCGTCGGGACGGTCAGCCGGCCGTCCCGACGTTTGTTTTTATACCCGGGAATATTCATGCGCGATAAAGTTCTGTCCCTGCGTCCTCTGATTGTGGCCTCCGGCCTTGTGCTTGCGGCATTGGCGGCGCCCGCCCACGCTTTTTCCGACGATGAGGCCCGCAAGGCCATCCTGGATTTGCGCCAGCAGGTGCAGCAGCAGAACGAGCAAAGCCAACGGGCCAAGCTGCAACTGGCTGATCAGATTCAATCCCTGCAGCAAGAAGTCGCGCAGTTGCGCGACCAGCTCGAATTGGTGTCGCGCCAGCAGCCCAGCGCCAAGCCGGGTGCCCCCAGCGGCACCAACCCGCCGGGCACCGCCGCCGGCGATCCGCAGGAACAAGCCGCCTATGACGGCGCCATGGACCTGTTCCGCAAGGGCCAATACAAGGAAGCCGCCGAATCGCTGGCCGCTTTCACAGCCCTGTACCCGAACAGCCAACTGGCCCCCAGCGCGCAGTTCTACCTGGGAAGCAGCCGCTACGGCATGAAAGACTTCAAGGGCGCCATCGAACAGTTGACCGCCATGGTCCAGAAGTCGCCCGACAACGCGCGCGCCCCTGACGCCTTGCTCATCATCGCGGGCGGTCAGATCGAACTGAACAACCGCGCGGGCGCCAAGGCCACCTTGCAACGCATCGTGCGCGACTACCCCAACGCCCAAGCCGCCAGCACGGCCAAGAGCCGCCTCCAACTGCTGCAGTAATGCCAAACGCCGCAAGCGCGGTCAGCGCCTATCGGCGCATCGTGCGCCGCCGCGCGGGGCTTATCGCCCTGCTGCTGGCGGCGATTTTCATTGCGCTGCTGATTGACTTCACCATCGGCCCGTCGGGCCTGCCATGGCGCGAGCTATGGCTGACCCTGACCACGCCCGCGTCGGCGGATGCGACGGTACGCGTCATTGTCTGGGACATACGCCTGCCCTCCGCGCTGATGGCCGCGCTGGTCGGCATGGCGCTGGGTTTGGCCGGGGCCGAAATGCAGACCATCTTGAACAACCCGCTGGCCAGCCCTTTCACGCTGGGCGTCTCGTCTGCCGCCGCGTTCGGCGCGTCGCTGGCCATCGTGTTGCAGCTTGGCGTGCCCGGCATTCCGGACGCCTGGCTGATCGCCGGCAACGCTTTTCTGTTTGCGATGTTTGCGGCTTTGTTGCTGGACGTCGTGGCGCGCTGGAGCGGCATGAACACCTCGGGGGTGGTGCTGTTCGGCATCGCCATGGTGTTCTCGTTCAACGCCCTGGTGTCGCTGGTGCAATTCCTGGCCAGCGCCGAGGCCCTGCAAAGCCTGGTCTTCTGGACCATGGGCAGCCTGTCCCGCTCCAACTGGACAACGGCCGGCGTGCTGGCCCTGGCCATCGCCGTGGCCATGCCCCTGGCAATGCGCCAGTCGTGGAAACTGACGGCGCTGCGGCTAGGTGAAGATCGCGCGGCCAGCTTTGGCGTGGACGTACGCCGCGTCCGGGTTGCCGCGCTGGCGCGTGTCAGCCTGCTCTCTGCGCTGGCGGTGGCATTCGTGGGCACCATTGGTTTCATCGGCCTGGTCGCGCCGCACATCGCACGCCGGCTGTTCGGCGAAGATCACCGCTTTTACCTGCCCGGCAGCGCGCTGGTGGGCGGGCTGATTCTGTCGCTGGCTTCCGTCGTTTCCAAGAACCTGATGCCAGGCGTCGTCGTGCCGGTTGGCATTGTGACGGCGCTGGTCGGCATTCCTTTTTTCGTGGCGGTCGTGTTGCGCCGACAACTGCCATGACGCGGCAAGCCGCCCTGAACGTACACGATCTGAACGCGGGCTATGGCCGCGAGGACGTCCTGCATGGGCTGTCCATCCCGTCGCTGGTGGCGGGCGAAGTTACTGCCCTGCTTGGGCCGAACGGCAGCGGCAAGTCCACCTTGCTCAAGGCACTGGCAGGGCTGGTTCGCACTCGCGGCGGCAGCGTCATGCTGGAGGGCCAGGACATGACCCGGCTCGGCGTGGGCGAACGCGCCCGTCACATGGTGTACCTGCCGCAAAGCCTGCCGGCCGCTGTGCACTTGCGGGTGTTTGAATCGGTGCTGGTGGCGGCCAGGGCCAGCCGCGATGCCCTGGCGCCGCCGCTGCAATTGTCGGATATCGACCGCCTGCTGGCGCGGCTGGGCATAGCCCACCTTGCGCTGCATTACCTGGACGCGCTGTCGGGTGGCCAGAAGCAACTGGTGGGATTGGCGCAAGCGCTGATCCGCCAGCCGCGCGTTCTGCTACTGGACGAGCCCCTGTCCGCGCTGGACCTGAATTACCAGTTTCACGTGATGCGGCTGCTCAAACAAGAAACCCAGGAACACGGGCTGATCAGCGTTATCGTGCTGCACGACCTGAACGTGGCTTTGCAGCACGCAGATCGCGCGGTGATGATCCAGCACGGACGACTGCACGCGCAAGGCGCGCCTGCCGACGTGATCACGCCCGAATCCCTGGCGGCGGTGTATGGCGTGCAAGGCCGTGTCGAAGCGTGTTCGCGCGGGCTACGCCAGGTGCTGATCGACGGGCTTAACGAACGCCCCCGTTAGCCCACCGTGGACGCGTTCAGGCGCGCTCAGGCGCGTTGGGCGACGTCGACCACCGGCGCGCCCGTCATGTCGGCGAGCTGCTTGGGCGTCAGGTTGAAGACGGCGTGCGGGTGGCCGGCGGCGGCCCACAGACTGTCGTAATTGAATAAATCCGCGTCCAGCAGCATGACCGGCTTGACGGCATGCCCGATGGGGCACACGCCGCCAATGGCGTAGCCCGTCATGTCGCGAACGAACTTGGCATCGGCCTTGGCCAACGCGCCGACCTGTTCGGCCACCTTCGCTTCGTCCACGCGATTAGCGCCGCTGGCGATGACCAGCACCGGCGCGTTGTCGGACGCGCGTCGGAAAATGATGGACTTGGCAATCTGCGCCACCTCGCAACCCAGGCCCTGCGCCGCCTCGGCCGACGTCCTGCCGGATTGCGGCAGGACCACCACCGGCTTGTCATGGCCGATTTCCAATAACAGGCGGGCAACACGCTGGGCGGATTCGGGCAACGCGGCAAGCGATTCGGGGGACATCGTGCGGACTCCATGAAAGACGGGCGGCAGCGCTGCGGACGCTGCCTTGTTCAATGCCGATGACGAGTTTATCAGCGGCGCCCCCGGGGCGTGCACGGGCGTTCCAGCGCGTAGCCGGACGTTGGCGCGGGATCTTGCCATGGCCCACGCTAGAATGCGGACCTGGCTTTTCCGTTTATGCCCCTCATGCGTTCCGAACCCGTTCTTCCGCTGCAAACCGCCTTGATCGGCGGCTACGCCATGTCCTACACCGAGTACGGCAGCGGCGTGCCGCTGGTGCTGGTGCACGGGTCGCTGTCCGACTGCCGCTACTGGAAGTCGCAAATGGCACCGCTGGGCAACTCGTTTCGCGTGCTGGCGGTATGTCTGCGCCGCTATTGGCCGGAAAGCTGGGACGGTGAAGGCGACGGCTTTTCGATTGAGCAACACGCCGCCGACGTGCTGGAATTTATCGACACCGTGGCGGGCGGCCCCGCCCATCTGGTGGGCCATTCGCGCGGAGGCCGCGTCGCGCTGGAAGCGGCATTGGCCATGCCCGACGCGGTGCGCAGCCTGACGCTGGCCGACCCCGGCTTGCCCCTGCCCGGCGGCGACGATGCGCGCGGCGGCTTTCGCCAACGCGCATTGGCGCTGATCCGCCAAGGCGACGTCGAAGAAGGGCTGGCCCTGTTCGTGGACACCGTGACGGGGCCGAATACGTGGCAGCGCATGGTGCCGTGGTTCAAGGAGATGGTGCGCGACAACGTCGGCACGCTGTTTGGCCAGGCCGACGAAAGGCCGGAAGCGCTGACGCCACAGCAGATCGGCACCCTGAAGATGCCCACGCTGCTGATCGGTGGGGCGTTAAGCCCCGCCCCCTATCCGGCTGTCCTGGACGCCTTGTCCGAATGGCTGCCGCACGCGCACCGCGTAACGGTGGTGGGCTCGTCCCATGGCATGAACCTGGGCAACCCGCGCGTGTTCAACAACGCCATTCAGGAATTCATCGGCGGCTGAAAGCGGCAGCCGTTCGCGCCGACCTGGTTTGGTCGGCGCAAAACCAACGCCCCGGGCGCGCGCCACGCCCCTGCGCGCGTCGCCCCGTCCACGTCAGCGGCCGGCGCCCTGGGCCGCGATGATCTCCTGCGCTACCTGGCGCGGTGCTTCGGCGTAGTGCTTGAACTCCATCGTGTAGGTGGCTCGCCCCTGCGTCAGCGAACGCAACGACGTGGAATACCCAAACATCTCGGCCAGCGGGACCTCGGCGCGCACCACCTTGCCGCCCCCGCCCGCGATGTCTTCCATGCCCTGCACCATGCCGCGCCGCGAGGACAGATCGCCCATCACGTTGCCGGTGAAGTCCTCGGGCGTCTCCACCTCGACCTGCATCATGGGTTCCAGCAGCACCGGGTCCGCACGACGCATGCCTTCCTTGAACGCCATCGAGCCCGCCATCTTGAACGCGTTCTCGTTCGAGTCCACGTCGTGGTACGACCCGAAGAACAGCGTTGCCTTGACGTCCACGACGGGGTAGCCCGCCAGCACGCCGGCATTGAGCGATTCGCGGATGCCCTTGTCGACCGCCGGGATGAATTCGCGCGGCACCACGCCGCCCTTGATGGCGTCGACAAACTCGTAGCCCTTGCCGGGTTCCTGCGGTTCAAGCTTCAACACCACGTGGCCGTACTGGCCGCGCCCGCCCGACTGCTTGACGAACTTGCCTTCGACTTCGTTGCAGGCCTTGCGGATGGTTTCGCGGTAAGCCACCTGCGGCTTGCCCACGGTGGCTTCCACGTTGAACTCGCGTTTCATGCGATCAACCAGAATTTCCAGGTGCAGTTCGCCCATGCCCGAAATGATGGTCTGGCCAGATTCTTCGTCGGTGCGCACGCGAAACGACGGGTCTTCCTGCGCCAGCCGGTTCAGGGCGATGCCCATCTTTTCCTGGTCGGCCTTGGTCTTGGGTTCCACCGCCTGCGAAATCACAGGTTCGGGAAAGACCATGCGTTCCAGCACGATGATGTGGGCCGGATCGCTAAGCGTGTCGCCCGTGGTCACGTCCTTGATGCCCACCGCCGCCGCGATGTCGCCGGCGTACACCTCGGTGATTTCGCGCCGCTCGTTGGCGTGCATCTGCAAGATGCGGCCCAGGCGTTCTTTCTTGCCCTTGATGGGGTTGTAGACCGAGTCGCCCGACTTCACCACGCCCGAATACACGCGGAAGAACACCAGTTGGCCGACGAACGGGTCCGTCATGATCTTGAAGGCCAGCGCCGAGAACGGCTCGTTATCAGCCGGATGGCGTTCAATTTCACGGTCGCGCTCGTCGTGCCCCTTGATGGCGGGCACATCCACCGGCGACGGCATGTAGTCGATCACGGCGTCCAGCATGGCCTGCACGCCCTTGTTCTTGAAGGCGCTGCCACAGAGCATGGGCACGATTTCGTTGGCGATGGTGCGCGCGCGCAGGCCCTGCTTGATTTCCTCTTCGGTCAGGGTCTCGCCGGACAGGTATTTTTCAAGCAGCGTCTCATTGGCCTCGGCCGCCTTCTCGACCATCTTGTCGTGCCACTTCTGCGCCTCGGCCTGCATGGCTTGCGGGATGTCTTCGTACTGGAACTTCACGCCCTGGCTGGCGTCGTCCCAGATGATGGCCTTCATCTTGACCAGGTCGATCACGCCTTCGAAGTGGTCTTCGGCGCCCACGGGCAGCTGGATCGGCACCGCATCGCCTTTCAAGCGTTCGGCGATCTGGCGTTGCACGCGCAGGAAATCCGCGCCCACGCGATCCATCTTGTTCACGAAGGCCAGGCGCGGCACCTTGTACTTGTTGGCCTGACGCCAGACCGTTTCCGACTGCGGCTGCACGCCGCCCACTGCGTCATAAACCATGACGGCGCCGTCCAGCACGCGCATGGACCGTTCCACCTCGATGGTGAAGTCCACGTGGCCCGGCGTGTCGATGATGTTGATGCGGTGTTCGGGATAATTGCCGGCCATGCCCTTCCAGAAGGCGGTGGTGGCAGCCGATGTGATGGTGATGCCGCGTTCCTGCTCTTGTTCCATCCAATCCATCACGGCGGCGCCGTCATGGACTTCGCCGATTTTGTGCGTGATGCCGGTATAGAAGAGGATGCGCTCGGTGGTCGTCGTTTTGCCCGCGTCGATATGGGCGCTGATGCCGATATTGCGGTAAAGCTCGATACGCGTCTTGCGGGTCATGGCCTCTTCCTTGCAGGGAACCACTGGGCAGTACGGCAAGCCCGACCGGGCGCTGCCGCGGCGGGCGCCATGCCGCGTTTCGTAGGGGTAATGCGTAACCGCGCCCGCGCTGATGCGTAAATATTACGCGCGGCGCGTCAACTTTCAAGCTTTGCCACTACGCGCGATAAGGATTCACGATTCGTCCGGGGACACCCGCTCATCGCGGCCCCGGCTTCGTTGCCCGCGTGCACAAAAAAAGCCCCTCGGGTAGTAGAGGGGCTTCGGCGCGCCGCGCAGGACGCGGCGGCGAGAAACAAGCGCGCGCTATCTGCTACGCGCTTACTTCTTTTCTTCCTTGACGCGGTACACCAGCACGGCGGTGGTGGCCAGCGACAGCACCTTGGCCGTGACACTGCCCAGCAGCAGGCGCGACAGGCCGCTACGGCCGTGGCTGCCAATGAAGATCAGGTCGCAACCGGCGTCGGTCGCCGCTTGCACGATGCCGTCGGCAACGTTGAAGTTGGAGACGGCGCGCGCCTCGGACTTGACGCCGGCGGTGTCGGCGCGGTCGGTGATCTGCTTGAGGTACTTGTCGGCTTGCTCGGCCGATGCCTTCTCGTAGTCTTCGTCGGTAATGGCGTACGCAGCGGCCATGCCGTCGAAACCGATGGTGGCAGCGAACGGCTGGGTCACGTACAGCGCGACGACTTCGGCGCCAACCGAACGGGCGAACGAAATGCCCGCGTTGGCGGCTTGGGCCGACAGCGGCGAACCGTCGGTGGGAATCAGGATCTTCTTGAACATCTTGCCTGCTCCTGTTTGAGAGGAATCTTTATGCTACTGGAAAAGGCGCCTGGTTCACATCAACGGAACCCGGCGACATTGATGCACGTCAAGATTGGGTTCAGCTGCCCAGCTGCTGCGCGGCGGCGTACAAGTTGGTGCAGCGCGTACCGGTGCGGCAGTAGGCCAGCACGGGACCGGGCAGCGTCTTGAGCAATTCGGCGAATCGGACCACGTCGGACACCGTCATGGCGCTGCCGACCACGGGCTGATATTCGATCTTCAGGCCGGCCGCTTCGGCGGCCTTTGAGACGTCGGCGGCCGTGGGCTGATCGGGGCCGCCTTCGAAATCGGGGCGGTTGATGATGACGCTTTTGTAGCCGGCGGCTGCGACATCGGCCATGTCGTCAGGGCCGAGCTGCGGCGCAACGGCAAAATTGTCGGTCAGGGGTTTGATGGGTGCGGACATGGCGGTTCCTTCAGATAGATAGCTGCCTATTATTGATTGTAGGAGCCGTTTTGAGCGAACAGTTTTTCCAATTGGGTCCAGATCCGGCGGTCGTCCGCGATGGACACGGAAAAGCGCAGCATCGTGGACGGCGCCTGGGACGGTGAAAACAGCGTGCCCGGCGCCAGCAGCATCCCCTGGTCAGCGGCTTCACGCGCCAGCACCTCGCTATCGCGGCCGCAATCGGCCCAGACGAACATGCCCGCGTTCGGTTCGTGCGGCACCGTCAACCCCAGTTTCAAGAGCGTTTTCAGGCAGCGCTGGCGAGCCTCGTCCACGCGGGCGCGCACGCGCTCGATGTGGCGGCGGTATTGCCCTTCCATCAGCACCCGGTGGATCACGCGTTCGCCCAGTTCCGGCGACGTCAGGCCGGCCAGCATTTTCAGGTCGGCCAGCTTTTGCAGGATGTCGGGGTTGGCGGCCACATAGCCGACGCGCAGGCTGGCCGCCAGCATCTTGGAATAGCCGCTGACCAGGATGACGCGGTTCAGCCGGTCCAGCACCGCCAGCTTCATCGCGCCGCCGGGATGCAGCTCGCCGTAGGTGTCGTCTTCGACGATGACGAAATCGTGCCGTTCGGCGATGCGCAGGATGTCGTAGGCCACACCGGCCGACAGCGTGTGGCCGGTGGGGTTGTGCACGGCGCTGTTGATGATGAACAGCTTGGGCTTGTGCTCGGCGGCAAGCTGTTCCAGTTGCGCGATGTCGGGGCCGTCCGGCCCGCGCGGCACGCCGATCAGGCGCGCGCCAAACGCCGCCAGGCGCCCAAAGATGACGAACCACGCGGGGTCTTCCACCAATACGGTGTCGCCCGGTTTGACGAAGTGCCGGGCGATCAGGTCCAGGCCGTGCGTGACGCCGTTCGTGGTCAGCAAATTCAGCTCGGGGTGCGCGGGCACGCCGTCATTCTGCAGCGACGCCGCGATCTGCTGGCGCAGCGGGGCGAACCCTTGCGGGTGCCCGTAGCTGACCAGATTCGCGCGCACCGATCGACCTACCGCGCGCACCGCGCCGGCCACCATGTCAGGGTCCAGCCAGTCAGCCGGCAGCAAACCGGCCCCGCCCGGCATGCCCAGCGAACTGGTTTCGCGGAACATGCTGCGCAATAACCAGGCGATGTCGATACGCGCGGGCGGCGCCAGCGACGTGGCCGGCGCTGCGGCCACCGCCGCCAGCGGGCCGCTGCGTGCGCGCACAAAGAAGCCCGCGCCGCGTCGCGACTGCACCAGCCCGCGCGCGACCAGGCGGTCATAGGCTTCCACCACGGTGAAGCGGCTGACGCCCGACTGTTCGGCCATTTTGCGGATGGAAGGCAAGCGCGTGCCCGGGCGCAGGCCCTGTTCATCGATACGGCGGGCCAGGCCATCGGCCAGTTGCGTGACCAACGAGGCGTCGGCCTGACGCACTGGCATCCAGGGCAGGGAAGAGGCAGGAGGGGGAGGCGGAGCAACTGTCATGGGATTTGGACCAGGCCAGTGATTAAAGTGATATGCAAAAGTGTACCGGTACTGTACCGATAACTATGCGTAGAGTGACAGCAATACGAATGGCCCGCAACCACTCTTCCGTTCCTTTCAGAATTTTTTTGGCAACCATCATGTCCCGATCCGCGCTTTACCCCTCGGCCCAGACGGCGCCCGCCGCGCCACCCCCTGTCTGGGAAGGCTATGGCTACGGGTTCCTGGGTGTACTGGTCTTTTCGTTGACGCTGCCCATGACGCGGCTGGCCGTCGCGGAACTGGCGCCGCTGCTGGTGGGCCTGGGGCGCGCGTTGGTGGCGGCCGTACCGGCAGTGGCCCTGCTGTGGATCACGCGTAGCCGACGGCCGACGCGGCAGGAATGGCCGGGCGTCATCCTGGCAGCGCTGGGCATAGTGGTGGGGTGGCCGCTGGCCTCGTCGCTGGCGATGCAGACCGTGCCGTCCGCACAGGGCGCGGTGTTCAATGGATTGCTGCCGCTGTCGACCGCCGCATTTGCCGCGCTGCGCAGTGGCGAGCGGCCGTCAGCCGCCTTCTGGGCCTGGGCCACGGCCGGCGCGGCCCTGGTCACGGTGTATGCGCTGCGCCAGGGCAACGGCACGTTGACCACCGGCTATCTGTGGCTACTGGTTGCCGTGGTGCTGGGCGGCATGGGTTACGCCGAAGGCGGCCGCGCGGCGCGTACGCTGGGCGGATCGCGCACCATCTGCTGGGCGCTGGCGATCAGCGCGCCGGTGGTAGCGGCGCCCGTGGGCTGGATGGCGGCGCAGGCCCACTGGCCCAGCGCGGCCGTGGTGTCCGCTTGCGCGTATCTGGCGTTCGGATCTATGTTTTTAGGGTTCTTCGCGTGGTATCGCGGCTTGGCCGTGGGCGGCATCGCCCGCGTGGGGCAAGTCCAGTTGTTGCAACCGTTCCTGACTGTCGTGGCGGCCGCATTGTTGTTTGGTGAATCCGTGGAGGCGTCGACGTTCGTGTTCGCCGCCACCGTGATCGCCGTTATCGCCGGCGGACGCCGCGCCATCGTAAGGACCAAAAAATGACTCTGTTCCCAACCCACTGGGCGGACGTGCCCCTGGCTTCCGCGTCGCTGTTGGGGCCGCTGGCGCTGTTCGCGCTGGTCAGCTCGATAACGCCGGGGCCCAACAACGTAATGCTGGCCTCGTCGGGGCTGAACTTTGGATTCCGCCGCAGCCTGCCGCATTTGCTGGGCGTGAACCTGGGGTTCACTTTGATGATCTTCCTGGTGGGCGTGGGCCTGGGATCGGTGTTCCAACAGGTGCCCGCGCTGTACACGGTGCTGAAATATGCCGGCGCGGCCTACCTGCTGTATCTGGCCTGGAAGATCGCCAATTCCGGCGACATGGAAGATGGCGAAGCGCGCGGCAAACCGTTCACGTTCCTGCAAGCCGCCGCGTTCCAATGGGTCAACCCCAAGGCCTGGGTGATGGCGGTGGGCGTCGTGGCCACCTACACGCCTCAGAATGGATTCTTTGCCAACCTGGTCATCGCCACCGTGGTGTGCGGCGTGGTCAACCTGCCCAGCATCGGCGTGTGGGTGACCTTCGGCACGGCGCTGCGCCGCGTGCTGCACAAGCCCTGGGCCGTACGCGCGTTCAACGTCGGCATGGCGCTGCTGCTGGTGGCGTCCCTGTATCCGGTGGCACTGGATTTGATGCATTAAGCCGAGGCCGCCCCGACAGCAGGCGCGGCCAGGGATGGCGGCCGGCAGCCTCGGGCAGCCTCTCATTGACGGGCGCGACACGTCCAGGAGTATGCTGACGGCGGAACCCAGCCGGCCCGACAGGGTCATATCGTCCATGCCCGCCCTGCCCCGTTTTTCCCCCCGCCGATTGTTCATTGCCGCCGTGCTGGCCGCCGCCAGCGTGGTCGGCTGCTCGCAGCTGGATTCCTGGCAACGCCAGACGATCTTTTCACCGCAATCCGAGCCCCAGACCTGGTGGCGCGAACCCGCCGCCGGCACCAAGGTCTACGACCTGGCGCTGGCCAACGGCGACAAGATTCGCACCTGGTATTGGCAAAGCCCCAGCGCGGGCGCGCCTACCGTGCTGTATCTGCACGGCGCGCGCTGGAATCTGAACGGCAGCGCCTTTCGCATCGATGGCTGGACCCGCATGGGCTATTCCGTGCTGGCCATCGACTATCGCGGCTTTGGCGCGTCCACCCCCCGCCTGCCGTCGGAAGAAAGCGCGTTGGAAGACGCCATGGCCGGCTTGAAAGAACTGGCCCGTCTGCAACCCGATCCCGCCCGCCGCTTCGTCTACGGCCATAGCCTGGGCGGCGCCATCGCCATCGACCTGGCGGCGCGCCCCGAGCAACCTGACTTTGCGGGGCTGATCGTGGAATCCAGCTTCACCAGCATCGGCGCCATGTTGGGCACGTTGCGTTGGGGCAAGGTCCCGGGCGCGGGGCTGCTGGTCACGCAGCCCTTCGATTCCGTGCAGAAGCTGGCGCAGTTGCACACGCCGATGCTGTTCATGCACGGCACCGCCGACCGTGTCGTGCCGCACACCATGAGCGACGAACTCTTCGCCGCCGCGCGCAACGTGGCGCCCGAGTTAAAGCGCCTGGTCAAGATCGAAGGGGCTTCGCACTCAGGCGCCTTCCGCAGTGGCCCGCAATACGACGCGGCCGTCAAAACCTTCATGCAGGACGCGTCGCGCGCCTACTCCCGTAAATCGGGCTGACGCGCGCCGGGAAAACCCGCTATCGGGAAACTCCCATATAAAAATATCTACTAAATATATTTAACGGATATTAGACTTTCTCCTGTTCGCCGCTCCCCCTTGAAGCGACGGCATCTTCAGGAGAAGCCAGTTGAGTAACGTGCGTTGGCAGGGCGTATATCCTGCCGTAACCAGTAAGTTCCACGCCGACGAATCGCTGGATTTCGAAGCCATGCGCAAGCATTTCGGCTTCTTGATCGACAACGGGGTTCACGGCCTGGTCACCTGCGGCTCGCTGGGCGAAGCCAGCACCCTTACCCTGGAAGAAAAGCTCCAAGTCACGCGCTGCGCTGTCGAAGTCAGCGCGGGCCGCATTCCCGTGCTGGCCAACGTGTCCGAGACCAGCACCCGCGAAGCAGTGCGATTTATCAAGGCAGCAGTCGAACTCGGCGTAGACGGTTTCATGCTGATGCCTTCGCTGATCTACGTCGCCGACGCGCGCGAGGCGATGCAAAGCATCCGCACCATGGCCGAAGCCGCGCAAAAGCCCTGCATGATCTACAACAACCCGGTTGCTTACCGCGTGGATCTGAAGCCCGAGCACATGGTCGAGCTGGCCGACTGCCCCTGGCTGGTCGCCATCAAGGAAAGCAGCGACGACATCCGCCGCCTGACCGACCTGCGCAATGCGCTGGGCACGCGCTATCAGCTGTTCATCGGCGTGGACGACCTGTCGTTCGAGGCGCTGGCGCTGGGCGCAGACGGGCTGCTGGCCGGTTTGGTGACCGCATTCCCCCGCGAAACCGTGGCGCTGTATGACCTGATGAAAGCTGGCAAGTGGCAAGAGGCGTTGGCGCTGTATCAATGGTTCACGCCGCTGTTGCACCTGGACGTTTCCACCAAGCTGGTGCAGAACATCAAGCTGGCCGAAACGCTGGCCGGCGTCGGCAACGAGCATGTGCGCAAGCCGCGCCTGCCCCTGGTCGGCGCGGAACGCGAGCGCTGCACCGCCATCATCCAGGCCGCGATAGCCAAGCGCCCCAAAGCCTACCAGTCGACGTAAGCCACCCCACCCGCCCGCGGCACCATCCCCGGAAGGCCGCGCGGCGCGGTGTTCCGGGGCCGCCTCCACGTACGCTCATCGGACACCATGCAAAGCGACATCATCCTTCAGACCCGTGGCCTGACCAAGGAATTCCGCGGCTTCGTGGCAGTCAATAACGTCGACCTGAGCGTGCGGCGCGGCGCCATCCATGCGCTGATCGGCCCGAATGGGGCGGGCAAGACCACGTTTTTCAACTTGCTGACCAAGTTCCACATCCCCACGCGCGGCGAAATCCTGTACGACGGCGTCGACATCACAGCAGAGCGCCCCGCCCAGACCGCGCGCCGGGGCATCGTCCGATCGTTCCAGATATCGGCCGTATTTCCGCAGCTGTCGGTGCGCGAGAACGTGCGCGTTGCCTTGCAGCGCAAGCTGGGCGTGGACTACTGCTTCTGGCGGTCGGAACGCACGCTGGAAAGCCTGCACCACCGCGTCGAGGAACTGCTGGACCAGGTCGGCCTGCGCACGCATCTGGAGGTGCCCGCGGGCGACTTGCCGTATGGCCGCAAGCGCACCCTGGAAATCGCCACCACGCTGGCGCTTGAACCCGAGTTGCTGCTGCTGGACGAACCCACGCAAGGCATGGGCCACGAAGACGTGGACCGCATCAAGCACCTGATCAAGCAGGTATCCGCGGGACGCACCATCCTGATGGTCGAACACAACATGAAAGTGGTGGCGGACATCTCCGACACCATCACCGTCTTGCAACGGGGCGAGATCCTGGCGGAAGGCCCCTACGCCACCGTATCGATGAACCCGGCGGTGCGCGAGGCCTACATGGGAGCCGACGATGAATAACGCCCCGGCCGGCGGGTCCGGAAACCTGCTTGAAATCCGCAACCTGCACGCCTGGTATGGCGAATCGCACATCCTGCATGGCATCGACCTGGACGTGAAGCCCGGCGAATGCGTGACGCTGCTGGGCCGCAACGGCGCGGGCCGCAGCTCGACGCTAAAAGCCATCCTTGGCCTGGTGGGCCGCCGCAGCGGCTCGATCAAGGTGCAGGGCCAGGAAACGGTGGGCATGCCCACTCACAAGATCGCGCGCCGGGGCATCGGTTATTGCCCTGAAGAGCGCGGCATCTACGCGTCACTGACCGCGGAGGAAAACCTCATGCTGCTGCCCTCGGTGGGGCCGGACGGCATGTCGGTGGAAGAGATCTACACGATGTTCCCCAACCTGAAAGAGCGTGCGCAAAGCCCCGGCACGCGGCTGTCAGGCGGCGAACAGCAGATGCTGGCGATGGCGCGCATCCTGCGCTCCGGTGCTCGCCTGCTGTTGCTGGACGAAATCACCGAAGGACTGGCGCCTGTGATCGTGCAGTCGCTGGGCCGCGTGATCCGGCAATTGAAAGAGCGCGGCTACACCACCGTGCTGGTCGAACAGAATTTCCGCTTCGCCCAGCACCTGGCCGACCGCCATTACGTCATCGAACATGGCCAGGTGGTTGCCGTGATCGACCGTGCCGACGTCCAGCAATCGCAGGACAAGCTGAACACCTTGCTGGGCATTTGAAGTTTTGCCGTATTGGTTTTTCCGTATTCCTTCCGACCGCAGTGCCCCTTCCTACACGGAGCGTAGTCAGATGAAATTGAACCGAATTGCAGCAGCGTTGCTAACCCTGGGTGTCGCCGGCGCCGCCCACGCGCAGGCAAAGATCAGCGACGACGTCGTCAAGGTGGGTGTGCTGACCGACCTGTCCGGCGTGTATTCCGACCTGGCCGGTAATGGCTCGGTGATCGCCGCGCGCCTGGCCGCCGAAGAGATGGGCAACAAGGTGCTGGGCAAACCGGTGGAAGTGGTGGCGGCAGACCACCAGAACAAGCCCGACGTCGCCGCCAACTTGGCGCGCGAGTGGTTTGACCAGGGCAAGGTCGACATGATCACCGACTTTCCCACCGCATCCACCGCGCTGGCCGTGATGGAAATCGCCAAGCAGAAAAACCGCGTGACGATGCCCTCGGCGGGCCTGTCCACCGCCATCCTGGGCGAAAAATGTTCGCCGCTGAATGCGCAATGGACCACCAACACATACGCGCTTGCCGCCGGCACCGCGCGCGCGCTGGTGCAAGAAGGCAAGAAGACCTGGTACTTCATCACGGCCGATTACACGTTTGGCCATTCGCTGGAAAAGGACGCAACGGAAGTCATCAAGGAAAACGGCGGAACGGTCGTGGGCGTGTCGCGCCACCCCTTCCCCGGCAACGACTTTTCATCGTTCCTGCTCAAAGCCCAGGCATCGAAGGCCGACGTGATCGCGCTGGCCAACGCGGGCAACGACACGGTCAACGCCGTCAGGCAAGCGAACGAATTCGGCATCAACAAGAAGCAGATCGTGGCGCCGTTGCTGACGTATATCTCGGACGTACACAGCATGGGCCTGCCCAAGGCGCAGGGCATGTACCTGACCGAAGCGTTCTACTGGGACTATGACGACGCCTCGCGCGCATGGGCCAAGAAGTTCTTCGAAAAAGCCAAGAAGATGCCGACCGCCTCGCAGGCCGGTGTGTATTCCGCCACGCTGTCCTACCTGAAGGCGATCGAAGCCGCCGGCACCGATGACGCGCCCGCCGTGATGGCCAAGCTGCGCGAGATGACCATCAACGACGCCGTGATCCGCAACGGCCATCTGCGCGCGGACGGCGCACTGGTGCACGACATGCTGCTCTTGCAGGTGAAAACGCCCGCGCAGTCCAAGGCCCCCTGGGACTACTACAACGTGAAGTCGGTACTCAAGGGCGAGGACGTGTTCCCCAAGCCCCAGGCCGCCTGCCCGCTGAACAAGTCCTAAGCCCGCGCCATGTTCGACATCTCGCTCCCCGCCCTGTTGGCCCAGTTGCTGATCGGGCTGATCAACGGCTGCTTCTACGCCATTCTCAGCATGGGGCTGGCCATCATTTTCGGCCTGCTCAACATCGTCAACTTCACGCACGGCGCGCAGTTCATGATGGCGGCGTTCCTGGCGTGGATCGGCTTCACGCAGCTGCCGCAATTGCTGGGCCCCGGCGTGCAGGTCAACTTCTGGGCCGCGCTGATCCTGGCGCCCCTGGTGGTGGGCGCGGTGGGCGTCCTGATCGAAAAGACGCTGCTCAAGCGGCTGTACCACCTGGACCACCTGTATGGGCTGCTGCTGACGTTCGGTATCGCGCTGATGATGGAAGGGGGCTTCCGTTACTTCTACGGAATTTCCGGAGTGGGCTATGAGCCGCCCGAGATCCTGCAAGGCGGCTTCGACCTGGGCTTCATGTTCTTGCCGGCGTACCGGGGTTTTGTGGTGGTGGCGTCGCTGACGCTGTGCATCGCGACCTGGTACCTGTTCGAGCGCACCCGCCTTGGCGCCATGCTGCGCGCCGGCACCGAAAACCCGAAGCTGCTACAGGCGTTCGGCGTCAATGTTCCGGTGATGATCACGCTGACGTACGGCTTCGGCGTGGCGCTGGCCGGCGTGGCGGGCGTGCTGGCCGCGCCCGTCATGCAGATCAACCCGTTGATGGGGTCCAACCTGCTGAACATCGTGTTCGCCGTGGTGGTGATCGGGGGGCTGGGTTCCATCATGGGCGCCATCGTCACCGGCCTGGCGCTGGGGCTGCTGGAAGGGCTGACCAAGGTGTTCTATCCCGAAGCGTCCACCGTTGTCGTGTTCATCGTGATGGCCGTCGTGCTGTTGATGCGCCCCGCTGGCTTGTTCGGCAAGGAGAAATAAGGTGTCGCGCATTCCGTTTTCCATTCGCATCCTGGCCTTGCTGCTGGTGCCCGCGCTGCTGGTGCCGTTCTTCCCCCAGGTCGTGTACCCGGTGTTCGTCATGAAGGTGTTGTGCTTTGCGCTGTTTGCGCTGGCCTTCAATCTGCTGACCGGGTTTACCGGCCTGGTGTCTTTCGGCCACGCCGCGTTTTTTGGCTGGGCCGGCTACGCGGCGGGGGAAATGATGATCCTGTTCGGCGCACGCGGCCTGCCGCCCGAGCTTGCCATTGTGTGCGGCGTGGCCATGGCGGCCGCCATCGGGTATGCGATAGGCTGGCTGGCCATCCGCCGCACCGGCATCTATTTCGCGATGATCACGCTGGCGCTGTCGCAGGTGGCGTACTTCATGGCGGTGCAGGTCGGCTGGACGCGCGGCGAGGACGGCATGCAGGGCATTCCGCGCGGCAAGTTCCTGGGGCTGGTGGACCTGAGCGTAGACACCAACATGTATTACTTCGCGCTGGGCGTGTTCGTGCTGGGCTTTCTGTTCGTCTACCGGGTGATTCATTCGCCCTTCGGGCAGGTGCTCAAGACCATTCGGGACAACGCGCCGCGCGCCATTTCGCTAGGTTACGATACGGATCGGTGCAAGCTGCTGGCCTTCGTGCTGTCCGCGTCGGTTGCCGGCCTGGCCGGCTCCCTGAAGGCGCTGGTGCTGCAATTGGTGGCCCTGAACGACGTGTCGCTGGCCACCTCCACCGAAGTACTGCTGATGACGCTGCTGGGCGGCATCGGCACGGTGTGGGGCCCTGTCGTGGGCGCTACGCTGGTGGTCAGCCTGCAGAACTATCTTGCCACCCTGGGCGATGTTGTCACCATCGTCATCGGGCTGATTTTCGTGTTGTGCGTGTCGTTCTTCCGACGCGGGTTCGTCGGCGAATGGCTGGCGTACACGCAGTGGCGCAAAACGAAGGAAAACAATAATTGATGGCAGGAGCAGAACCCAAACGACGCGCCGCGGACGTCGCCTACGACCAGATCGAAAGCATGATCGCCACCTTGCAATTGCAGCCTGGCAGCGCGGTCGTGGAAGCGGAACTTGTCGAGAAAACCGGCTTGGGGCGCACGCCCCTGCGCGAAGCATTGCTGCGCATGGTGGCGGCTGGCCTGATCCGCCAGGAGCCCCGGCGCGGCTTGCGCGTATCGATGATCCAGCTGGCCGACCACATGGATCTGATCCAGACGCGCCGCGCGCTGGAACAATTGATCGCCGCCAGCGCCGCCCGCCGCGCCACGCCCGCGCAGCGCACCCAGATCGTGGAATGCGCCGCGCAGATGATTCGCGCCTCGGAAGGCGGCAACCTTGACGACTACATGCACGCAGACCAATTGCTGGACCACGTCTGTCATCTGGCTTGCCGTAATGTGTCTGCCGTGAATGCGGTCGAACCGCTGATCATCCAGTGCCGGCGCTTTTGGTACGCCTATCAGCACGAAGGCGACATCGCGGAAGGCGCGCGCCGCCACATGCTGATGGCGCAAGGCATTGCCACCGGCAACGAAGCCGACGCCATCAAGGGCGCCGATTCGTTGATGGACTACCTGGAAATGTTTACGCGCAAGGTGATTGACGCGTAACGGCGGCAGCCCCCGCCGGCGCCACGGCCGGAGCGATACCGGCGGCGTCGGCCGGCGCGGCTTGCGCCTTGCCGCGTCCCAGCCATGCCATGACGCGCGGACGGGACCGGTCATAGGCCAAGTTGTACAGAAATGCATAGGGCAGATAGAACAGCACCAACGCGATATCCAGCACAAAGGCTTCCCAAAGGCTGATGTCCAGCCACCAGGCTGCCAACGGAATCACGATCAGGATCAGGCCCAGCTCAAATCCAAACGCGTGCACCACGCGCATGCGCATGTTGCGCACGAAGCCCAGGCGGTTTTGCAGGCGGTCGAAGCCGGCGTTGTAAATCATGTTCCAGACCAGCGCGATCCAGGCGATGACGGCGGTGAGCACGCCCATTTCGAACAGGGATTTGCCCATGGCCCAGGCAGCGGCCGGCGCGCACAGGCCGATGGCCAGGATTTCAAACAGGAAGGCGTGAAAAAAACGCTCTTTGAGCGTTTTGGTGACTTGCGTTTTTTGGGGAGGGGTGTGAGTGGCTTGCATGACCCGCCTGCGGTCGGTTTGTCAGAATGGAAGCGATTTTCCACGACATTTCCGTTACGATAAAGATACTATCCATCGGAATTCCCGATAGTCCATGCGCCACTCTCTTGAATCCCTGGCCGCGTTCGCCCAGGTTGCCTCTGAAGGCTCGTTTTCGGCCGCTGCCCGCAAACTGGGCAAGAGCCAGTCCACCATCAGCGAAACCATCGCCAACCTGGAAGTAGACCTTAACGTCACGCTGTTCAACCGCAGCCAGCGGCAACCCGCCCTGACCGAAGCAGGCCAGGTACTGCTGGGCCAGGCCTTGCAGGTGCTGGCCGCGAACGATCGCTTCAACCGCAGCGCCAATCAGTTGGCCGACGGGCTTGAGCCCCGGCTGACCGTGGTGCTGTCGGACACGTTCCAGTCCAAGACCTTTGAGAACATGCTCAGCCAGATCGACCAGCGCTACCCCGCGCTGCGCTTCGAATGCCTGATTGCGGAGTATGAAGACGTGGTGGCGTTGGTGCAGCAAGGCCGCGCGCACCTGGGCCTGATGGCGGCGCAAGACGACTACCCCCCGGACGTGGCGCATGCGACGCTGCCGGAACGATCCGAAATCGTGCTGTGCGTGGGTCGCGGCCACCCGCTAGCCGACCGTCCCGCCGTCAGCAACGACGAGCTCAAGACGCACCGCGAATTGCGGCTCAGCACTTACGAACTGGACGACAAGGACACGGCGCCGCCCCACGCAACGTGGTCCGCGCCCGGCTATCTGATGCTGCTGGAAATGGCCAGCCTGGGGTTCGGCTGGACCGAACTGCCTCGCTGGATGATTCAGCGTTTTGGCCGCGACCACTTGGTGGAACTGACGGTGCCCGGCTGGCCGCGCCACATACGCGTTGACGCCGTGTGGTCTACCCGCCGCGCGCTGGGGCCGGCGGGGGCATGGTTGCTGGAAAGCCTGACCCGGGCAGACAACACGCCGGCATGATGCCCGCGCGGCGTAGCGATCAGTGCGTGGGCAGACGTGAAATGCGCACGCCGTTGGCGTTCATCCAATCGCCCAGTTTGGGGCTGGCCAACACGTCGAATTCAGCGCGCCGTTGGCGCGACATGGCACTGCCCTCTTGGCTATTCATTGCGGGATGGCACATCAGCAGATCCCCATCGCGCGCATTGAACAGCCAGTTCTGCAGCAGGCCGGCATAGCGCCGCTTGCCGCCGTCGAATCCATACACGCCCAGCAGCCGGCGATTGGTGCGCAGGCCGTCGCGGCTTGCCTGACGCGCCAGCGCTGCCGCCCCCAACGCGCCGATGATGCGCGCCTTGATCGCTTCCTTCATGGGGATGCCGCTAAGCATGCCCGGCGCCGTCTGACGCAGCCACGGGCGTTGTTCGCCAAAGCGCCGCTTCAGTTGCGCCAGCACTTGATCGCGCACGCCCGGCAACTGGTGCACGTGTTGATGGCCGTCGATATAGTCGGGCGCGCGCCCCAGGGCGGCTTCAAAGGCGTCGAACTGGCGGTTCAATTGCGTTTGCACCCAGGCCGCGTCCAGTCGCCCTGTGTACGCGCTGATGATGAGCTTGCTCAAGGACGGCATCGGTTCGGCATCCGCGCCCAGCGACTCGGACAGGTTCACATGCAAGCCGATATCCACGTTGCGCGCGCCAAGCCGGCGAGCGTTGGCGGCAAACGTCGGGCCAAGCGACAAGCAGCTGACAGCGCTGATGCGCCCCATGTCGGCCAACGCAATCATGCCTTCATCGATGTCGGCATTCATGCCAAAATCGTCGCCGCAGACTATGACTCGTTTGCTCATTGCATTTCCTCGCAGTTCCATTCCACTTGGGCACTCATGCGCGCCTTGCTTCGTCAGATCAGCCTGTTTGTCGCCGTCGGATGCGCGGCTGCCGCCACCCATTGGGCGGTGGCTGTCGGCTGCGTCGAAGCCTTCGCCCTGCCCCCGCTGGCCGCCAACCTGATCGGCTGGCTGGTCGCCTTCGTCGTATCTTTTGCCGGCCACTATCGGCTTACGTTCAGACATGCCCAAATACCCTGGACCATAGCGATCCGCCGTTTCTTTTTCATTTCAGCGGCGGGCTTTTTCATCAACGAATCGGCCTACGCGCTGCTGCTGCACACCACCAGCATCCGCTACGACGTGTTGCTGGCATTGATCTTGATCGGGCTGGCGTTCGCCACGTTCATCGCGAGCCGTCTGTGGGCGTTTCGCAAGCCCACCGCGTAATGGTTGCGATGCAATGCAAGGCATTGACGGGTGCCCGCGCGCTGCGCGGCGGCGCAAGAATCAGAGGGGCCGCGCGCCGCTGTCGGCGGGCCGCCCTTGGCGGCGGCGCACCACGTACAGCGGCCGGCCTTTGACTTCGTCAAAGATGCGGGCAACGTATTCGCCCACCACACCCAACGAAATCAGATTCACGCCGGCAAAGAACAGCACGGCAGTGACGATGGTGGTCCAGCCAGACACGGGATTGCCCGACAGCAGATAATCGCCCACCAGATAAGCGGCGTAAGACATCGCCACCAACGCGAAAGCCACGCCAACCAGGCTGACCAAACGAAGCGGCCAGGTCGTGAAGGCGGTCAACCCATCCAAGGCCAGACGGAACAGGCGCAGCCCGCTGAAGCGGCTGTTGCCATGCATGCGTTCGTCCGGCGTGTAGGGCAACGCTTCGCCCTTGAAACCGACCCAGGCGTACAAACCCTTCATGAAGCGCGTGCGCTCGGGCAATGCGTTCAGCGCGTCGACCACGCCACGGTCCATCAGGCGGAAGTCGCCTGCGTGCGCCGGCACATCCACGCCGCGCGCGCTGCTCAGCAGCTTGTAGAACCACCGTGCGCCAGATCGCTTCAACCACGATTCGTCTTGACGCGTTTCGCGCACGGCATAAACCATTTCGGCGCCTGCCGCCCAGCGTGCCAGCATCTGTTCGATCAACGCCGGCGGGTGTTGCAGGTCGGCGTCCAGGCAGATCACCGCGTCGCCGGTGGCCGCTTCCAGCCCTGCGCTAAGCGCGGCTTCCTTGCCGAAATTACGCGATAGCTGGACGTAGCGAAAACCCTCGTGCTGAGTCCATTCGCCCATCAATGATTCCGTGCCGTCCGTGCTGCCATCGTCCGCCACGATGATTTCCCAGCGCGTGCACAGCGCCTGCAAACGGCTGCGCAACAGCGGCAACAAGACGCGCAGGTTTTCGGCTTCGTTCAGGCACGGGATGACGCACGTCACGCAGGCGTCGTAAGGCACCACGGCAGCCTTGCCGGACCAAAGCGCTTCCAGAGGATACGTTTTGGCCAGCACTTGCGAAGGAATCGGATCGGGCCGGTATTGGATGTGCATAAGACGAAAGGTCTGGGAATACGGGAATGCTATGACCGGCAGTATGCGTAGCGTCTCGTCGAATTTTCATGAAATGCCCGCAACACGGCGCCGAGGCAGGAACGCCCCCGCAGTTCCCTCTTCCGTCACTTCGCGCGCACCGGTTTTTTGACCAACCGGTCTTTATCCGACCCCTATTTCCTGACCCCATTGAACCGACGTTTCTTCCCGCATCGGTAAAATGCGCGGCTGTTTTGTCCCTACAGGTAGTCATGCAATACCGAGTCCGCCCTATGCTGGCCAGCGACGTGGACGGCATCTTGGATGCCCAGACCCTGGCCTACCCCGACTTCCTGCCTGAAAGCGCGGAGTTCTTCTTAAACCGCTTGCAGCTTGCGCCTGATCATTGCTGGGTGGCGTGCGCACCTGACAGCAGCACCCTGCTGGGCTACCTGGTTTCGTATCCCTGGGATGCCGGGCTGCCCCCTTCGCTGGGCGTTGCGTTGACGGCATTGCCTTCACCGGCCAAACACTGGTTCGTGCACGACTGCGCCGTGGTCCCGCGCGCGCAAGGGCATGGCGTGGCCCAGTCCCTGCTGCAAACGGGCGCTGCGCGCGCAATGCAAAGCGGCTTGCGGCGCGCCAGTCTGGTTTCATTGCAGTCCGCGGTGGGCTATTGGCTGCGCCACGGCTATCGGCCGGTGTCCGCCATGGACGGCATGCGCGATCTGGCCGACAAGTTGGCGGGCTACGGCCCCGACGCCCGCTACATGACGCGCGACTTCCCGCTGTAGCCCCTTGCTGTAGCCCCTTATTTGCGAGGGCCTTGCACGACTGGCCCCGCGAGTTGCCGCTTTCCTATACATCGCCAATTCGCGGTCGTAATATAGGGCCGCAATCCCGAACGATGTGGCGGCAACGGTTCCGATAGTCCGACTTGCTGCGCCCTGCCGGGGCGCGAAGGTTCTTATGATTTCCCTTTCGCCCGTTCAATCTTTGCTTGCCTGCTGCCTGGTGCTGGTCATCGGCCGCGTGCTTACCACCCGTATCGGCATCCTGCGCCGATACAGCATCCCCGACCCTATTGTTGGCGGCCTGTTGTTCGCGATCCTGGCGTATGCGCTGGCGAACTGGGGCGGCGTCTCGGTCTCGCTGGAAACCAGCATCCGGCCCACGCTGCTGCTGCTGTTCTTCGGCTCTATCGGGCTGACCGCCAATCTGAAACTGCTGGCCAAGGGCGGCCCCCGGCTGATCGCGTTCCTGTTGGCGCTGATTCCCTTCTTGATTCTGCAAAACGCCGTCGGGCTGGGCATGGCCTGGCTGCTTGATATGCACCCGCTGATGGGCCTGCTGGGCGGCACGATCACGCTGGTGGGCGGGCACGGAACCGGCGCGGCCTATGCCACGCGCTTTGCCGACTTCAACAACATCCAGGACGTCATGGCGTTGGCCATGACATCCGCCACCTTGGGCCTGGTGCTAGGCGGCGTGGTCGGCGGCCCCGTCGCGGAATGGCTCATGCGCCGGCACAAACTGCAAGGCAGTCTGGACCACAAGGCCGGCGACGGCCAGGTCGCGCCCGACCTTGCCGAACCCGCCGAACCGCCCACCGCCGGTTCGTTCATTGTGTCGATGACCGCCGCCTTCGTCTGCCTGGTCGTCGGCGGCTACCTGGCCATGCTGGTCGAGGGCGCGCCCGTGAGCCTGCCCAATTTCTTGTGGTGCCTGGCCACCGGTGTGCTGATCCGCAACGGCGGCGCGCGCCTGGGGCTGAAGCTGGACGACCGGGCCACCGAAATCATCGGAACGATTTCCTTGTCGCTGTTCCTGGGCATGACGATGATGACGCTGGACCTGTCCAGCGTGGCCCGCCTGGCCGGCCCGCTGGCCTTGATGCTGGTCGTGCAAACCCTGTTCTGCGCGCTGTACGCTGCCTGGGTGGTGTTCCGGTTGCTCAAGCGCGACTACGAGGCGGCCATCATGTCGGCGGCGTTCTGCGGCTTTGGCCTGGGCGCCACCGCCACCGCCATCGCCAACATGCAGGCGCTGACGCGCCGTCACGGACCCGCGCCGGAAGCCTTCATCGTGGTGCCGGTCACCGGCGCGTTCCTGGTCGACATCCTGAACGTGATCGTGCTGACGTCGCTGATCTCCTTGCCCTTCGTAGGGGGGATGTGACCATGTTCAAACGCCTGGTATTGATCGCGTTCTGCCTGCTGCTGGCCGCCTGCGGCCGCGCGCCCGACGCCGACGCGCTGCGCACGGACGTCGACACCGCCCTGGCCACCACGTACGGCCAGGGCCTGTTCCGCATCACCGATCTCAAGCGCAGGGGTTCAGCCAGCGACAGCACGGCCCCCGCCGGTGAAAGCCGACGCGTGGTGTATTACGACGTGGAATTGACCTTGGGCCGGGATATGACCCTGGGCGCCTGGGACCAGCCCGGCGCGGCCTCGCTGGTGACATTGCTGGGCGCGGGCCCGCGCAGCATCATCGGCGTGAAGTCCGGCGGCAACCAGGCCGGGGACCGCATCGTCGCGCACGCCAGCGCTATCTACCGTAAAGAAGGTGATACCTGGAAGCTCATTACGCCCGCCGGTTTCAAAGCCGCCGAGGCGCCGTCGCTGGATACGGGCGCGCCCCCGCCCGTTACGCGGCAGTTGCTGGACACGCTCGACCAGATCACCCATTCCGTGGCCTACAGCGCATCGAGCACCGCGCAGAACGTGGTGCAGCAAGAGCTGGAACGCTCGGTGGCGCGCATCAACGGCCGGCTGGCGCGGTTGCAACAAGGCTATCCGCTGGCGGGCGGGCCAGACCGCGGCGAATATGTGGCGTTTGCCCGCGCGCTGAGCGCCGTGGCGCGCGCCCGGCAGATCCGCGTCACCCCGCTGATCACCGGTGGCGGCGCCGAGAACATCGCCCTGCTGCGTAGCGGCGACGCCGTGGTTGGCCTGGCGCAGGCCGACACGGCGCGCCTGGCTTACGAGGGTCGCGGCCCATTCGCTGACCAGGGGCCGTTCAGCGGCCTGCGCGCGCTGGGCAGCTTGTATCCCGAACTTGTCCACATCGTGGTGCGTGATGATCCGGCGTTGCGCAGCGTGCGCGACTTGAAGGGCAAGAAGATTGCGCTGGGCCCCGAGGGTTCGGCGGTGCGCGCCACGTTGCAAGCGGTGCTGTCCGCCCATGGCCTGGAGCCGGGGCGCGACTACACGGTCATCGACACGCCTTTCGCGGCGTCCTTGCCCGCGCTGAACGCCGGGACGGTCGATGCCGCCGCACAGGTCATCGGCGTGCCCGCCACGCCACTGCGCGACGCGCTGACCGAGGCGCGCTTGAAGCTGCTGCCGCTGGACCCGGCCGCCATCAAGTCCTTGACCGGCAACGACAGCGCCCTGATGCCCCTGGAGATTGCCGCGGACACCTATCCCAACCAAACCGCTCCGGTTGCCACGGTGGGCACCGCCGCACTGATGCTGACCACGGCAAACCTGACCCGGGATGAAGCCTTGATGGTGGTTCGCGCCGTCTACCAGACCGGCCAGGACTTGCTGGCGGCCGGCTCGGCGCAGGGCGCGCAGGTGTCGATCGCCAATGCGCGACGCGGCCTGACCGTCCCGTTGCACGACGGGGCCGAAGAAGGCCTGGCCGCGTTGGAACTCGCCAAACCGCGCTGATCCGGATGCGCTTATGATTGCGCTCCTAATCAGGAATTTCCATGAATAAATTTGATCTTCAAAAAACCCAGGCCCTGAAGCTGGCCGGCCAGCTCAAGGCATCCGCCACCCCCGACCGCTTCGGCGTCGCTTCTCAAGCGCCCGACCGCCGCGAGCAGCGCAAGCTGGATCAGGCGGCCGGCCTGGTGCCGTTTCCGTTGAAGCTGTCGCAGGCGCACGCCGACAAGCTGCGCGCGCTGGCTGCCGAACGTGGCGTGTCCACGAACGACATCGTGGCCGAAATCCTGCAAAAAGCGCTGGGCGAATAAGCGTTTATGCACATCTGGGTCGATGCGGACGCGTGTCCCGTGGTCACCAAGGACATCTTGTTCCGCGCCGCGCAGCGCTGGCAGGTGCCGGTGACCCTGGTCGCCAACCAGCCACTGTCCACGCCGCCTTCGCCGCTGATCCGCGCGGTGCAGGTGCCGCGCGGTTTTGACGTGGCGGACGCGCACATCGTTGAACGCGCCGAGCCGGGCGATCTCGTCATCACCGCTGACATCCCGCTGGCCGCCGACGTGCTGGCCAAAGGGGCGATGGCGCTGAACCCGCGAGGCGAACGCTATTCGCCCGAAACCATCCGGGAACGGCTGGCGGTGCGCGACATGATGGAAGAATTGCGGGCGAGCGGGATCGACACGGGAGGCCCGTCGTCATTCAGCCAAGCCGACCGCAAGGCGTTCGCTAACCAGCTGGATACCTTGCTGGCACGGTTAAACAAGAAAGCGCCTGAACAGTAAAGGCCTGAGCAGGAAAGGCCTTAATAAAACGTGACGTAGGCCTTGTAAATGATGGTGCCTATGGCGGTGATCAAGCCCAGGCCCATCAAGCCCATCCCGATATTGCGATCGCGCATCCCGAAACCGATCAGCATCAGCGCCACGCCCGTGACGATGATGATCAACATGGTATTGGTGTTCGGCGGCATGGACGTCTCCTATGCTCGGGCATCCGGCAGGCCGTCAAAAGGCATTTCTTTTGCTGGCGGCACCGTGAAGCCATCATAAGCGCCTGCTAAGGCATCGGCACGCAAGGCTGAAAGGCATTTTTGCGCCAGATCAACAAGCTTTGATCCCCAAACGCGATCCGCAAAGACGATCCACAAACCCGGCGTGCCCCCCCTGCGTCCAACCCCTGCGTCCAACCCCTGCTTCCAACCCCGGCGCGCGCCCCGGCACCCACCCCTGCACACACAAAGCTGACGGGCACAAAAAAGCCAACCGATTAAGGTTGGCCTGTTTTGCTTTCTTTTTTCTTTTTTCTCTTTCAGTCTTTATGCCAAAGACGCCTGGCAGGTCAGCAACAACTAAATGCTATCTACAAGCCTTCGTGTCGCCTTCCAAGGGTCTTTGGTGGGTGGTACAAGTTTCGAACTTGTGACCCCTGCCGTGTGAAGGCAGTGCTCTACCACTGAGCTAACCACCCTGAAAGAGGCGAAATAATAGCATGTTTTTTAAAACGTGCGCAAGTCGAAGTTCGCACGCCGCCAGCCGGGTCGGCAATAGCCTTTATGCCGCCACCGGCGCATCCAGCTTGCGCCAGACGCATTCGCCGTTCACCGACTTGTCCAACGCCGCCAGATAGGCCTCGTGTTCGGCCAGCTCTTCGTCGCTAGCCTTGATGACCACCAGCCCCGACGCATCGAACTTGGCCAGCACGATCCCATCGCTGCCCGCGCCGTCGTTGTCGTCCACGTCGATCAGCAACGCATCCTGACCGCGCGTCATGGCCAGCCAGACTTCGGCCAGCAACTGCGAGTCAAGCAATGCGCCGTGCAGCGTACGGTGCGCGTTGGAAATGCCGAAGCGGTCGCACAAGGCGTCCAGCGAATTGCGCTTGCCGGGGAACAGCGACCGGGCGTGCAGCAGGGAATCGGTGACCGTCTCGCAGTAATCGGTGATCGGGCCGCGGCCCGTCTTGGCCAGCTCGGCGTTGAAGAACTTCACGTCGAACGCGGCGTTGTGCGCGATCAGCTCCGCGCCCTGGATGAATTTGACGAATTCGTCCGCCACGTCGGCAAAGCGCGGCTTGTCGGACAGGAATTCCGTCGTCAGCCCGTGCACGGCCAAGGCCTCGGGGTCGCTGTCGCGATCCGGGTTCAGGTAGATGTGCAGGTTGTTGCCGGTGGACATCCGGTTGACCATTTCCACACAACCGATTTCAACGATGCGATGACCCTGGGCAGGGTCCAGTCCGGTGGTTTCCGTGTCAAAGATGATCTGGCGCATGACTTATTCCGACGCTGCATTGGCCGAGGCCGGCGGCGTCTGACCGCCCGGCGGATGGGCCGGAGGGTGCTCTGCGCTGCCGGCATGGCCGGGTTTCTTGCGTGCGGTGGCAATCAGCGTATAGGCCACCGGCACGACGAACAAGGTCAGTAGTGTACCCAGCAACAGGCCGCCCACCAGCACCCAGCCGATCTGCTGGCGGGATTCCGCCCCCGCGCCGGTGGACAGGGCCAGCGGCACCGTGCCCAGCACCATCGCGCCCGTCGTCATCAAAATGGGGCGCAAGCGCAGCACGCTGGCCTCGGTCACGGCGGCGAACAGTTCGCGGCCCTCGTCGCGCAGCTGGTTGGTAAATTCCACGATCAGGATGCCGTGCTTGGTAATCAGCCCCACCAGCGTAATCAGGCCGATCTGGCTGTAGATGGACAACGTGCCCCCCGTCAGCCACAGCGCCAGCAACGCGCCGGTCATCGACAGCGGCACCGACAGCATGATGATGAACGGGTTACGCCAGCTTTCGAACTGCGCCGCCAGCACCAGGTAGATGAAGGCCAGCGCCATGCCGAACACCAGATAGATGCTGCCGGACGAATCGCGGAATTCGCGCGATTGCCCGTCCAGATCGGTGATGGTCGTATTGGGCAGGACGTCTCGCGCCACCTGATGCATGTGCGTCAGGACCTCGCCCAGCGCATAGCCGGGCGCGACCGCCGCGTCGATCTTGACGGCGCGCAAGCGGTTGAAGTGGTTCAGCGATTGCGGCGACACGCCTTCGTGCACGCCCAGCAAATTGTCCAGCTGCACCATGCTGCCATCGCGGGCACGCACATAGATGCCGGAAATATCCGTGGGCGTGGCGCGGTCGCGCGGGGTGACCTGCACAATCACGTCGTACTGCTCGCCCTCATCCTTGTAACGCGTGACCTGACGCCCGCCCAGCATCGTTTCCAGCGTGCGCCCCACGGTGTCCACATTGGCGCCCACGTCCGCCATCTTGTCGCGGTCAACGCGCACACGCAGTTCGGGCGTGTTCAGGCGCAGGTCCGTGTCCAGGTTCAACAGGCCCGGATACTTGCGCAGTTCCGTCAGGAAAACATCGGTCAGGCGGGCCAGCTCGGCGTACGACGCCTGGCTCATGATGATGAATTCCACCGGCTTCGAGCGCGCGGACTGCCCCAGCGATGGGGGGTTCGTCGGAAACGCCCGCACGCCGGGCAGCGAGGCGAATTGCGGCTGTAACTGCTGCGTGATGGCCTGCTGCTTGCGGTCGCGTTCTTCCCAAGGTTTCAGGCGCAGGATTGCCGTGCCGTCCGTCACGGTTGGAAAGCCCACCGTGACCTGGCTGCCGCTGGCTTCCGAAATTTCTGAATAGAATTTTTCGATGCCCAGCATGCTGTCCAGCGTGTAGTTCAACGTGGCGCCTTCCGGCGAGCTTACGATGCCGAACACCACGCCGCGATCCTCGATGGGCGCCAATTCGCTTTTGACCACCTTGAACAACACGCCGCTGCCCAACGCCACCGCCACGCCGATCATCACCACCAGCCAGCGGTGACGCAACGACGCCCCCAACAGGCGGCGGTAGCCGTTGCTCATGCCGTTGAGCCAGCCTTCGATCAAGTTGTACCAGCGGCTGTGGCTGCTTTGATGGCGCAGCAGCACCGAGCACATCATCGGCGTCAGCGTCAGCGCCACGAAGCCCGACACCAGCACCGCACCGGCCAGGGCCAGCGCGAACTCAATGAACAGACGCCCCGTGCGGCCCGTGGCAAAGGCCAGCGGCGCGTACACGGTGACCAGCGTCATCGTCATGGCCACCACCGCGAAGCCGATTTCCTTGGAGCCCCGCAACGCCGCTTCCTTGCGCGGCATGCCTTCTTCGATGTGCCGATAAATGTTCTCCAGCACCACGATGGCGTCGTCCACCACCAGGCCGATGGCCAGCACCATGGCCAGCAAGGTCAGCGTGTTGATCGAAAACCCGAAGAAATACATCAGGGCGCAGGCGCCCACCAGCGACACTGGGATGGTGACGATGGGAATGATGCTGGCGCGCAGATTGCGCAGGAAAAAGAAGATCACCAGCACCACCAGGATGATGGCTTCGCCGATGGTGTGGAAAACCGAATCGATGGACCGTTCGATGAACACCGACGAGTCGTACGCGATGGTCAGCTTCATGCCCGCCGGCAAGGTTTCGTTCAGGCGTTCGACCTCGTGGCGCGCCGCCTTGGACAGTTCCAGCGGGTTGGCCGTGGATTGCCGCGTCACGCCGATGTTGATGGCCGGCTTGCCGTTAAAGCGCGACAGCACCCGGTCACTGGCCGCGCCGATCTCGACCTTGGAGACGTCGCGCAACCGGACCGGATAGCCTTTCACGTTGGCCACGATCACGTCTTCGAACTGCGCGGGCGTTTGCAGGTCGGTGGACGACACCACCGAGAATTCACGCGCGCGCGACTCGATGCGGCCGGCCGGGATCTCGACGTTCTGGCTGCGCAGCGCGGCCTCCACCTCTTGCACGGTCAGGCCGTAGGCGGCGAGCTTGTCACGGTCCACATAGATGCGCATGGACGGCAGGCGTTCGCCAAACACACGCACCTCGGCCGCGCCGGGCAGCACGGACAGGCGCGTCTTGATGTAGCGGTTGATGTAGTCGGACGTCTGGATCGCCGAGTACGAACCCGATTCCACCGCGATATAGATGATGGGCTGCGAATCGGCCTCGACCTTGCCGATGATGGGCTCGTCGATTTCATCCGGCAGGAAGCGGCGCGCGCGCGATACCTTGTCGCGCACTTCGGCCGCCGCCGCATCCGGGTTGCGCGACAGGTTGAACTTGATGTTGATCAGGCTGCGCTCGGACCGGCTGCGCGAAGTCATCACGTCCACCCCTTCGATGCCCGCCAGCTGGTCCTCCAGCGGCTTGGTCACCTGCGATTCGATCACCTCGGGCGAGGCGCCCTTGTAGGTGGTGTCCACCGACACGATCGGCTCGTCGATCTTGGGATATTCGCGCACCGTCAGCCGCGAATAAGAGATCAGGCCGATCAGGACGATGATCAGCGACAGAACCGACGCAAACACCGGCCGCTTGATGCAGGTTTCCGAAATACGCATTGCGTCACCGCTAAAAAGAGTAGGTGGCCGGGCTCACGAGCCGCTGCCCACGACGTTCACCGCGCCGCCGTCCGTGACGCGCTGTATGCCCGCCACCACGAGTTGATCGCCCAACGCAACGCCGGTCAGGATTTCGACCCGGCCTTCGCGGCGCTCGCCGATGGTCACTTCGCGCTTCTCGGCGCGGCCATCCTTGACCCGGTAAACGTACTGTGTTTCGCCCGATGGCGACAACGCCGCTTCCGGTGCGACCAGCGCCTTGTCCTGGTTGAACAGCAGCTGCACGCGGGCGAACATGCCCGGCCGCAGCAAGGCGTCTTTGTTGGCGACGGTGGCGCGCAGCAGGATGGACCGGCCGCCCGCGTCGACCAGCGGGCTGACGGCATACACCTGCCCTTGCCGTTCCTGGCCCGGCAGCGCGTCCAGGCGCAGCGTCAGTTGCTGGCCCACGCCCACTTTGCTCAGGTACATTTCGGGCACGCGAAAGTCCACCTTCAAGGGGTCGATGGCTTCCAGCGGCGCCAGGTCCTGCCCCTGGTTGACGTAGTCGCCCACGGACACGCTGCGCAGCCCGACGATGCCGGCGAACGGCGCCGATATCGTCATCTTGTCCAGCCTTGCCTGCGCCAGCGCCACGGCGGCTTCCTGCACCTTCAGCGTGCTGGCGGACTCGTCGCGCGCCTGCTGGCTGACGAAGCCCTTGCCCTGCAATTCCACGGCGCGCCGGTAATGGCTTTGCGCCAGCGTCAAATTGGCTCGGGCCTGCGCCAGCTCGGCGCGCGGCACGGAATCATCCAGCCGGATCAGCACCTGGCCCCGGGCCACCGGCTGGCCTTCCTTGAATTCAATCGCCTGGATCCGGCCCACCACCTCGGGCCGCAGCACGACGGACTCGTCCGAACGCAGGCTGCCCACGGCGGACAGGCCCCGGGCAAACGGAATTTCTTTAACGGAAGCGACCTCGACCCGAACGGGCGTGGCCGGCGCAGCGGCCGGCTTGGCGGTCGCCTGGACGGTGGGCGAGGCGCCGGGCGGGAGCCAGCGCGGCACGAACACGCCCAATGCGGCCCCCGCGGCCAACCCGGCCGCGACGGCGGCCAGCAGTACAGCTTTTTTCATGCGCGTATGTGGCGGTGGTGCGGCGCGCACCGTATTCCCCACCTGGACGGCGCCGCGGGAACTGGAATGGGGGAAGGCACTGTAGCACCCGAATTTACATACTGGAACAATCCAGACGTCGGATGAAACGACTAAATCCGCCTCACAAGGCGGATTTCAGGGTATATCCCGATGCCGACAGCGGACGCGGTCAGGCCCGGCGGGCCAGATCCACGCCCAGATTGGCCAACTGGTCGGCGCGTTCGTTGCCTTCGTCGCCGTTGTGGCCACGCACCCAGCGCCACGACACCTGATGCCGCTGCACCTGCTCATCCAGCGCCTGCCAGAGCTCGGCGTTCTTGACCGGCTTTTTCTCGGCCGTCATCCAGCCGCGCCGCTTCCAGTTCACCAGCCATTCCGTCATGCCCTTCATCACGTACTGCGAGTCCGTGTGGATGGTGACGACGCAGGTGCGCTTGAGCGCCCGCAGGCCCTCGATGACCGCCATCAGCTCCATGCGGTTATTGGTGGTTTGCAGCTCGCCGCCATGCAGGGTTTTTTCGTGGCCGCCGGCGCGCAGCAATACGCCCCAACCGCCCGGGCCGGGGTTGCCCTTGCAGGCCCCGTCCGTCCACATGTCCACTTTCTGATCGATCGCTTTGTTGTCCTGCATGGTGCTGCTTTGAAATCCTTGTTCGTGCAATGTGAAACGGACGCCGCCCGCTCTCAGGAAGGGTCGAAGCCGTCGTCCGCCTGGCGATTGACCACCACCGAGGCGGCGCGCGCCCGCTTGGGCTTGGTTTTCCAGGCCGGGCCGATGATACGCATGCCGGCCACGCGTTTCACGGCCGATACCATATACACCGCGCCGCCCAGGCTCCACCAGCGTGCGCCCGCGGATTCCAGAAAGCCCCAGCGTTGCAGCCACTTTTCGCTGCGGCAAGCCGGTGCATAGCAGCCGAAATGGCTGTCGTCGACTTCCAGGGACAACAGCTTGAACCAGTCTTTCAAGCGCGCCAGCGACACCTGGGCCGACGGCGGCTGCGGCAGCCAGGGCTCCATGCCGGGCATGCGCGTGCGCGCGCCCCACATGCTCCAGGGGTTAAAGCCCGAAATGACGACCCGGCCTTCCGGCACCAGCACGCGTTCCACTTCGCGCAGCACGTTGTGCGGGTCCTGTGTACATTCAAACGCATGCGGCAGGATCAGCAGATCGACGCTTTGCGATTCGAACGGCAAGGCCTCGGGTTCGGCCAGCACCACGCGCGACTGCCAGGCGGCGGTACTTTCGGGCGACGGGGTCTCGGTGCCCACATAGCCCTTGAAGGGCATGCGGTTGGCGCGCAGCAGGTTCATGTCGGCCAGGCCGACCTGCCAGGCATAATAGCCAAACACATCCGCGACAGCCGCGTCGAACTGGGCCCGTTCCCAGGCCAGGGCGTACTGCCCCGGTGGCGTCTGGAACCATTCGGCCAGTTCTACAATCGGCGGTGTTTCTTCTGCCACGTTCTATTCCTTCGAATCTCATGCAAGCCTTGACCGCCCCCGCAGGCGGCCGCGAGCAACATGCCGCGGTCTTGCCTCTACCCGCCTTCACCGACAACTACATCTGGGCCATCGTCCATGGCGAAAATGCCGCCGTGGTGGACCCGGGCGAAGCGGGTCCGGTGCTGCGATGGCTTGAGCAGGAAGGCTTGAGGCTGCGCGCCATTCTACTCACGCACCATCATGGCGACCATGTGGGCGGTGTACTTGAATTGTCACGCATGGCGGACCTTACCGTATACGGTCCGGCCCGCGAAACATTGCCGCGCTGCGATGTTCCCCTGGCCGAGGGCGACCGGGTGACGCTGCCCGAACTGGACCTGGATCTGAGGGTGCTGGATGTGCCGGGACACACCGCCGGGCACATCGCGTACACGGGCCGGGCAGCCGGGATAGAACCGGTCCTGTTCTGTGGCGACACCCTGTTTGCGGGCGGCTGCGGCCGGCTTTTCGAGGGAACTCCCGCTCAAATGCATGATTCCTTGGAAAAATTTTCCGTTTTACCGCCAGATACACAGGTTTTTTGCGCGCACGAGTACACTCTAGCCAACTTGCGCTGGGCATTGGCTGTGGATCCCGCCAATCGCACCCTGCATCAGTGGTATCAGCGAGCCCAGCAATTACGAGCAGAAGGTCTTCCCACGCTTCCGTCGACAATCGGTCAGGAACGCGCGACGAACCCGTTTTTGCGTACGCAGCAAGTGGACGTGATCCGTGCCGCATCCAACTGGGCCGGAAACAATCAACCTACGCCGGTAGAGGTGTTTGCCTCCCTGCGTGAATGGAAGAACGATTTCAAGTGACCGCCTGATGAATCTATCCCGACTCCTTCTGCCGCTCATGTTGGCAGTCCTCGCCGGTTGCGCAGGAACGAAAGCCCCCGATAGCAAGAACCTCACCACCAATTCCCAAGGGCGTTACATCGCCCGGGATACGTCCAGAACGGTCGACCTGACCAACCCGCCCAGCGACGCCTGGGACCGCATCCGCCGCGGTTTCGCCATCCCCAACCTGAATACCGACCTCTCGCAGCAGTGGACCGACTATTACGCGTCCCACCCCGAGGCGGTTCAGCGCATGGCCGAGCGCGCGGGCAAGTACCTGTACTTCATCGTCGACGAAATCAACCGCCGCGGCCTGCCCACCGAACTGGCGTTGCTGCCCTTCGTGGAAAGCGCCTACAACCCCACTGCCCTGTCGCGCGCCCAGGCTTCCGGCCTGTGGCAGTTCGTGCCGGCCACCGGCACGCACTTCAACTTGAAGCAGGATTGGTGGCGCGACGAACGCCGCGACCCCATCGCGTCGACCAACGCCGCGCTGGACTATCTTGAAAAGCTGTTCGAGATGCAGGGCGACTGGTATCTGGCCCTGGCGTCCTACAACTGGGGCGAAGGCTCGGTGCAACGCGCCATGGCCAAGAACGAAGCGGCCGGCCTGAACACGGACTACCTGTCCCTGAACATGCCCGACGAAACCCGCAACTACGTGCCCAAGTTGCAGGCCATCAAGAACATCATTGCCGACCCGCAACGCTACGCGGTGGCGCTGCCCCCGGTGGGCAACACGCCCTACTTCGTGACGGTGCAAAAGAACAGCGACATCGATCTTGAAATCGCCGCCAAGCTGGCCGAAATGCCGCTGGACGAATTCAAGGCATTGAATCCGTCGTTCAACCGCCCGGTCATCCGTGGCGACCACGGCCCCACGCTGTTGCTGCCGGCCGACCGCGTCGAAATCTTCAACGCGAACCTGACGAACTACAAGGGCGACCTGTCCGCCTGGAAGATCTACCATTCGCGCCGTGGTGAGTCGTACGCGTCCATCGCCAAGCGTTTCGGCGTGACCGAGGCCAAGCTGCGCGAAACCAACGACATCGGCTCGCGCCAGAAGTCCGCCTCGGGCCAGGCGCTGCTGGTGCCCGGCGAGCCCGGCACCGGTGGCGTGCAGCTGGCATCCCTGGCCGCCCCCGTGGGCGCGCTGGAACAGGCCCCCACCGACACCAAGGCCGCCGCGCCGCGTGGCCGTGCCGCCCCGGCACCCGCCGCCCGCGTAGCCAGCGCCCGGCCCAATGTGCGCACGCACAAGGTCCGCCCGGGCGACACGCTGTTCTCGCTGGCCAAGCAGTACGGCACATCGGTGGACGCCCTGCGTGCGCTGAACAACCTGAAGGGCAGCGCGCTCAAGGTCGGTACCGCCTTGCGCGTTCCGGGCACGAACGCCCGCGGCTGATCCCAGCTTGCAGCCCCCAAAAACGGCGCCCGGTAACGGCGCCGTTTTTACAAGTACGCGACGCCGCCAAACTCCTTAAAATGGGCGGTCTTTCAGCAGGAAAAAATCAAAGGAACCATCATGGGCTTTCTCGCCGGCAAGCGCATTCTCGTCACCGGGGTGCTATCAAACCGATCCATCGCCTACGGCATTGCGCGCGCCTGTCACCAGCAAGGCGCCGAGCTGGCGTTCACCTATGTGGGCGACCGCTTCAAGGAACGCGTCGTTGAATTTGCCGCCGAATTCGGCAGCAAGATCGTGCTGCCTTGCGACGTGGCCGAAGACAGCCAGATCGAAGGCGCCTTCGCCGAACTGGGCAAGCACTGGGATGGGCTGGACGGCTTGGTGCACTCGATCGGCTTTGCCCCGCGCGAAGCCATCGCCGGCAACTTCCTGGACGGCCTGTCGCGCGAGGGCTTTCGCATCGCCCATGACATTTCGGCCTACAGCTTCGCCGCCATGGCCAAGGCCGCCCTGCCCCTGATGGAAGGCCGCAACGGTTCGGTGCTGACCCTGACTTACCTGGGCGCCGAACGCGTGGTCCCCAACTACAACACCATGGGCCTGGCCAAGGCGTCGCTGGAAGCCAGCGTGCGCTACCTGGCCACGGCGCTGGGCCCGCGCGGCATCCGCGCCAACGGCATTTCGGCCGGCCCCATCAAGACGCTGGCCGCCAGTGGCATCAAGGACTTCTCGGCCATCCTCAAGTTCGTGGAAGCGCAAGCGCCGCTGCGCCGCAACGTCACCATCGACGACGTGGGCAACGTGGCGGCATTCATGCTGTCGGATCTGGCGGCGGGCGTCACGGGCGAGATCACCCACGTGGACGCCGGCTTCTCGACCGTCGTTCCGGGCATGGAAGACTGATCTTGCGGCGGTCGGGCGGGCGGCAAGATGGCCGCCCGGCCGCCGGTATCGGCCCGCAGTATCAGGACGCCGTATCAACCCGCCGTATCAGGCCGCGCGCACCACCAGCGTGGACACCTGCACGTCCACCGCTGTCATCAGCTTGTGAATCGGGCACTTTTCGGCCACTGCCAGCAATTCATCGATGTGGGCGTCCGATAGCTCGCCATTGAGCGTCAGCTTTGCCGTCAAGCGATAGACGCCCTTGCGCTCTTCGCTGGCATCACGCACCACTTCCACATCCACCGACGTCAGCGGCAAGCCCTTGCGCTGCGCGTAGACCATCAGCGTCAACGCCTTGCAGCCGCCCAGCGCGGTGTCGAAATAATCATGCGGATCAGGTCCATCGCCCTGCGGCTTGGGCATCGCCACCGGCAGGGCGTGGCCTTCGGCCGTGGCGGTGAATTGCAGGATGTCGGGCGCATTCTGATGGACGCGGATGCTCATGGCTGGGGTCTCTTGTGATAGGCGCCCGTGGTGGTCGCCTGAAGCTGACGTTGTAGCATCCGACGACAGATTTTGACGGCTGACAACAAGCTGAACTTATCGCCCATGCGGCGGTCGGATATCCCTATCCGCGTTCACGAACTGAACGCACCGACTGTATCGACATAAAAGGGGGCCGCATGAGCGCCAGACAACTTCTTGATCAACTGCTGCAATCGGGCCAAGGCCTGCTGGCTGATGCCACCAATCGCGTGCAAGGCGCGACGGGCGGCGCCGCCGGCGGCAAGGGCTCGTTCCTGACCGGCCTGGGCGGCGGCGCGCTGGGCGCTGGCGCGTTGGGACTGTTGATGGGCAGCAAGAAGGCACGCAAGATCGGCGGCAAGGTCGCGATGTACGGCGGCATGGCGGCGCTGGGCGCGCTGGCCTACCGCGCTTATGGCGACTGGCAGCGTAACCAGGCCGGTGGCGCCCAGGCCGCGCCACCTCAAACCCTGGACCGTCTGCCCGCGCCCGAGGCCGAGCAGCACAGCAACGCTGTTTTGACCGCCATGATCGGCGCCGCCAAGGCCGACGGCCACATCGGGCCCGAAGAGCGCGGCCTGCTGGAAACGGAGCTGGCCAAGCTGTCATCCGACGCGCAAGACCGCCAATGGCTGGAAACGGAATTGTCGCGGCCGCTGGACCCCGCGGCTGTGGCCCAGTCAGCCAAAACACCCGAGATGGCCGCCGAAATGTATCTGGCCAGCCTGCTTGTCGTCGATGAAGAAAGCTATATGGAACGCGCCTATCTGGACGAGCTGGCGCGGCAGCTCAAGCTGGAACCCGGCTTGAAGGAAAAGCTGGAACAGCATGCCAAAAGCGCGGTGGCCTGAGCGCGCTTAATGCGCCGCTCAGTCCACCGTCAGTGCTCCCTCAGTCCGCCCGCAAGCCGATTGATGCCGTCAGCGCCGTGTACCGGTCGATATCCGCATGGATCATCGACTGGAATTCGCGCGGCGTGCTGCTGGCGGGCGTGAAGCCCTGTTCTCGCAGCGCAGCCTGGGTATCGGGCTGGCTGACGATTTTTGCCACCGCTGCGTTTAACTTCTCGATAACGGCACGCGGCGTGGCCGCCGGGGCCAACAGACCATGCCACTGATCCAGCGCGTAGCCCGCAACGCCCTGCTCGGCAACCGTCGGCACCGTCGGCATCAGCGGTGAACGCTTGGGAGAGGTCACCGCCAATGCGCGCAGCTTGCCAGCGGCAATCAAGGGCGCCGCGCTGGACGCTGTGACGACACCCATCGCCACCTGCCCCGCCGCCACGTCGGTCAACGCGGGGCCGCATCCCTTGTACGGTACCTGCTGCAACACAGCACCCGTGGCGCGCGCCAGCATTTCGCCCGCCAGGTGTTGCGGCGTGCCGTTGCCGCACGAGGCAAACGGTAGCGGCTTGCCCGGCAACGCCGCTGCCAGCGCATCATCCAGCGTGTGCAGCGGCGAGCCCGCTGGCGCCACAAACACCGATGGCACGAACGCCACATTGATCACGGCGGCGAAATCCTGCTTGGGCGAAAAGCCCAGATTGCGATACACGCCCGGGTTGATGGCGAATGAACTGTTCACCATCAGCAGCGTGTAGCCGTCGGGTGGTGCTTCCGCCACGAGGCGCGCGCCGATGTTGCCGCTGGCGCCTGGGCGGTTTTCAACCACCACGGCCTGGCCCAGCTGCGTTTGCAGGCTGGCGCCGATGCGGCGTGCCAGCAGGTCCGTGCCGCCGCCCGGCGGGAAGGTGACCACGATGGTGATCGGATGCGCGGGATACGCCGCGTCCATTGGCGCCTCGCCCGACGGCGAATTGCCGCATGACGCCAGCGGCAGGATCAACAACGCAAGGCTGGCTCGAAGCAGGCGTTTCATGACGGGCTCTCAGGCGTCCAGGCCAATGTCCAGCACCTTGGCGCTGTGGGTCAACCAACCAACGGCGATCTGGTCCACGCCCGTGGCGGCTACGGCAGCGGCGGTCTCGGGCGTGATGCGGCCCGAGGCTTCCGTGATCGCACGCCCACGCGCCATGGCGACGGCGCGCCGCAAATCATCCAGGCTCATGTTGTCCAGCAGCACCACGTCCACACCCAGCGACAACGCAACTTCCAACTGCGCCAGCGTGTCGACTTCAAGCTCGATCTTGACCATGTGTCCCACGCCCGCGCGCGCCCGCTGCACCGCCGTGGCCACGCCGCCTGCCAGGGCGATGTGGTTGTCCTTGATCAGCACCGCGTCGTCCAGCCCGAACCGGTGATTGCTGCCACCCCCCACGCGCACCGCGTACTTTTGCACCGCGCGCAGGCCGGGCATGGTCTTGCGGGTGCAGGTGACGCGTGCGCCGTAGCCCGAAATGGCACGCGCGATGGAGGCGGTGGCGCTGGCCACGCCGCTCAGGTGGCACAGGAAGTTCAGCGCCACGCGCTCGGCGGTCAGCATGGCGCGGGCGTTGCCGCGCAAGCGCGCAATTTCGGTACCTGGCGCCAGGTCGCTGCCGTCACGCTGAGAGACGTCGAATTCGATGGTCGGGTCCATGGCGCGAAACGCCAGACGCGCCAGATCCAGGCCGGCCAGCACGCCGGCTTGCCGCGATACCAGCCGCGTATCTGCCACGGCGTCGTGCGGCACGATGGCGTCGGTGGTCAGGTCGCCGGCACGGCCCAGGTCTTCCAGCAAGGCGGCGCGCACCAGGGGCTCAAGCATGACATCCGGCAGGGGAGGCACCGCCAGGCGAGAGGCGGTCAAGGGCGCTTCGGCTTTAATGCTCATTTTGAGTATTTGTGAGTTAAAAAAAGGCGCGCAGTGAATGCGCAGCACTTATGCTAGAGACGAGCATAACCCTTGTCAAGCGTCATAACGCGCGAGACAAAGGCAATTTGCTACCGGCGATGGCGCGTTCAAGCAGCACGTCGCGACGGAACCGAAACAGCTTGGCGGGACGGCCCGCCGTGCCGGTCGCCATGTCGCCGGTCTCTTCGACCAGCGCCTGTTGCTCGATCAGCCGACGGAAATTCTGTTTATGCAAGGCGCGCCCAGCCAGGGCCTCGACGGCCATTTGCAGCTGTAGCAGGGTGAACTCGGCCGGCATCAATTCAAACACCACGGGGCGGTATTTGATCTTGGCGCGCAAGCGGGCGATGCCCGTCGCCAGAATGCGGCGGTGATCGTGGCGCATCGATTGACCGGGTATGGCGGCTGCAAAGTCGCCGTCGGCGCGCCGCGCGGCCTCGGGCACCAAGCCGGCTTCGAACAGCAATTCGTAGCGCTGCAGCACCATGTCTTCGTTCCAGGCGGCCCCGTCCAGCCCGAAGGTGATGGCCACGCGCTGCTGGCGGCGTGTACGCACGGCGTCGTCGTCACTGGCGGCGCACCACTGCGCCAGGCGCGGCACGATCAGCTCGTCGACCAGGGCGGGCGTGCCGGTGCGCCGGTCTTCCCACGGAAAGTAGCGATACCAGTCTTGCCAGCCCACCTGCGCCACGCCGGTTTCGCCAGCTTCACGCGTCAGCCCCAGATAGCTGACCGACATGACGCGCGCGCCGGATTCGTCGGAGCGGTCGCCATCGGCAAAGGTGTAGAGCTGCTCGACGTAACCCAGGGGGTGGTGGGTCTGCGTTTCCACCCACGCGCGCAGCCCCGCCTGCAACGACCGATGCGACAGCTCGAAAGGGCCGGCCGGCAAGGCGCTGGCGTCATCCGTCGTCAACACACGCGGCTCGCCATGCGTCACGGCGACAAGCACGGCGACAAGTTCGGTATGGACGGAGCGTTCGATGGAGTCGGTCAAGGAGGGCGGCGGTGAAGGTTGTTAAGCGTGTAGGGCCGGGCCGGCAGGACTGCGATGAAATGCCGGCGCGGTGCAAAGGCGCGCAATGAAAAGGTGACGGTGAAGCAGCGGTACAAAGTGGCGGACTGCCCGATCGCCGGAAATTATAAGGTTCTGCTCCTGCAACAGCCCCTTGCAAACGTGACAGGCTCAACGGCCGCGTCGGGGCGCGCAGCGACTAAGATAAAACTCAGAAAACCAGGCGCGTCGCCATCCTGGGACGCCCGCAAGCGGAGCATGAGCCATGTTGAAAACTGCCCCTGACCCGAACGCCGCCACCAACACCAAAGACGTCGACCCGCGTCCGCCCACGGACCCGCGCAAAGGCACGGAGACGCTGCCGATGCCGGACCAGAGCAAGACCGTGGCGGGCATGCCGCGCGACGGACGCGCCGTCGCGCAACCGGGCGAACCCGGTGTCATCACGCCTGAGGACGACATCCTGGAAACGTCCTACGAGAACCGCAAAACGTGACGCCGAAAGGGTGACGCCAAAAAGGGTGACGCCGCAAAGCGGCCGATGATACGCCAGCCCGCATCACGCGGCGCGCAAGTGGGCCGGACCGGCAACGGTTCGGCCCACTGCACTTGAACATCCGGAAATAGGCGCTCGCCTATATCAAGCCAGGAAGCAGGTTCCTACACTGCAATGCTTCCCAGGCCCTTCCGGCCGATGCCTTAGCGATATCCCCATGTTCAAGAATTCCTTTCCGCGAATCGTCGCGGCAACCCTTTTTGCAGTCCTTTTTCCCGCCAGCCAAGCCCTTGCCATGGGCATCCAGCCTGAAACCTCGGTCGTGCTGGTGCACGAAGCAACCGGCGAAGGCACGATCGGCATCAAGAACACGGGCGACGAGCCCGTGCTGCTGATCTCCATGATCGAACACATTGCCGAAGACCAGGACAACTGGGTCATGGTCTCGCCGCCCGCTGCCGTGGTGGCTCCTGGCAAAACGCAGTTGGTTCGCTTTCTGCTTACCCACGACAAGCCGCTGGACGCGCAGCGCATGAAGCGCGCCATTTTCGAAGGCATTCCGCAAACCGGCGAACAGGGCAACAAGCTCCACCTGACCATCCGGCAGGATCTCCCGCTGATTGCGCTGCCCAAGAAAGTCCCCAACGACAACGCCCCGTGGCGCTCGCTGCTGTGGGCTGCTCACGACGGCAAGCTGACGGTGCACAACCCCAGCCCCTACATCGTGCGCATGGACCAACGCGTCAATGTGCAGCCGTCCGACCAGGCGCTGATTCTGCCCAAGACCTACATCTTGCCGGGTGAAACGCTACAACTGGTCGGCACGGACGCGCCCCTGCAAGCAGGGCAGTCAAGCGTTCGCCTGTACCCCGCCAGCGTCTACGGCTATCAAGTCTCGTCCTTCGACGCGCCTATCAAGAACTGACCGCATCGTGCCCCCACGGGGCATCAACCCGCTTGGCCTTGCTCGCCAGACTCCATGACCGGGGTCTGGCGGGCGTTGCGCGCCAGGCTCACTCATGGTTTTCATGTTCTGCAACCGCTTACGCAATGCTCGCGGTGGCGCCTTCGTCGCCGCAAGCCTCCTGCTGTGCCTGCACCGGGCTGCCATCGCGCAATCCGGCACGGGCGGGTTCGACCTTGAAACCCTGAAAACGCGCGGCTTGAATCCGGCCATCGCATCGCACTTCAAGAACGGACCGCAATTCCTGCCGGGGCAGCACACCGTGCACCTGAGCGTCAACGGGCGCGGCGTCGGGCGTGCCTTGGCCACATTCGATGCCGGCGGCAAGCTCTGCCTGACGCCGGAATTGCTGACCTTGGCCGAACTGAAGGTGCCCGAAGCGCAAGGCGGCGACTCTCACGCCTGTCCGGACTCATTTCTTCAAGCCTGGCCCACTACGACCATCGCGCTACAGCCCGAGCGCATGACCGTGGACATCGTCGCGCCCCCGGGCGCAATAAATCGATCACACACCGCCACGATCTATCAATCCGGCGGCCGCGCAGCCATCCTGAACTACGACGTGCTTTCCAGCCAGACACGCCATATCGGCGGAAGGTCGAACTACCTGCAGGCTTATACCGAACTGGGCCTGAACGTGAACGACTGGATCCTGCGCAGCAACAGCAGCTATTCCAATAGCGGCGGGAAGTCGACGTGGAACCACGTAGATGCTTACGCGCAACGCACGTTTTCCACGTGGCACACCACCTTTCAGGCGGGGCAAATCAATCTGCGCGGCTCGCTGTTTGCCGGCGTTCCCGTCAACGGCATGCAGCTGTTCCCGGAAACCGCACTACAAAGCAGCGATCGCGCAGGCCCCCCCATTAGCGGCATCGCCCACACGCAGGCGCGCGTCGAAGTTCGGCAGAACGGTATTTCACTAGCCTCCGCCATCGTGCCCCCCGGCCCGTTCACCATGACCGATGTACTGCCCCGGTCGTTGACGCAAGACCTTGAGGTCGTCGTCCACGAAGCCTCGGGCGAAGAGCGCGTGTTTTACGTGCCGGCGGCGGCGTTGCAGGTGGACCGCGTTGGCGCAGCCACCGGATTCACCGGCGGCCTGGGCATGCTGCGGCAAACGGACTCGGCAGGTGGCGACTCCCGGCCGGTCGTGGCGGCGGAATACGGCATCGCATTGGGCAGGCGCGCCAACGTCGCGGCCGGCTTGTTGTTGACGCAGGACTATCGCTCGGTCGGCGCCCGCACGGATCTGGCGCTGCCCGGCAACATCCAGACCGGCGTACAGAGCACTTTCTCGCAAAATTCCCATACGGGACGCAGTGGCGCGCAGCACATCATTTCGGTCGCGGCGCAAGTGCTGCCGGGCGTGTCCTCGAACCTGTCGCTGCTGCGTCGCACGGATGGCTACAGCGAAGTGCTGGACTACGCCAACAGGCCGGTGAACGGCACGCAGTGGTACCCGAACCTTCGCGAAGACCGCATCAAGCAGCAGCTCAGCGCGGGATTGGGCTGGAGCGGATCCAAGCTGGGCGGCTTCAGCATGAACCTCAGCGAATCCCAAAGCACGCGCGGCCATTCGTCCCGTCGCGGCATTTTCAGCTGGGGCAAGAGCTTCGGTCGGGCCAGCGTGTCGCTGTCATTCGAGCGTGACATGGGTTCCAGCCACCGCAACCAGGGCGACCTGATGTACCTGAACGTGAGCTTGCCCTTGGGCAAGCAAAGCGTCAGCGCATCGATGCAGCGGCAAGACAACGGCATGAGCTACGGCGTCAATACCGGCGGCGCCATCAACGAGCAAAGCAGCTATACCCTGGCGGCCAGTTCCGGCTCGCACGGCCAGACGAGTTATTCCGGCTCGGTCGGCGTCAATTCAGCCTATACACAACTGAACGTGGCGGCCAGCAGCTTCAAGGGCGGATACAGCCACTCCGCGCGCGTTCGCGGCGGGCTGGTCGGCCACGCACATGGCTTGAGCTTTTCGCCCTACCGCGTGCAGGACACGTTCGCCATCGCGTCCGTGGGAGGCCTGTCGGGCGTGCGCCTGAGCACGCCGGCCGGCAACGTGTGGACCGACCCCTGGGGCCGGGCCGTCATCCCGTCGCTGCCGGCCTACCGTAACGGGCAGATCCAGGTCGCCACGGCATCGCTCGCGCGCAATGTGGACTTGATCAACGGACGCTACAGCCTGGATCCGGCGCGCGGGTCGGTGTCGGCGGTGGACTTCACGGTAGTCAAGGTGCGCCGCGCGCTCGTGACCGCCGCCTACGCTGACGGCACGCCGGTACCCAAGGGCGCAGCCGTGCTGGATGCCAACGGCGTGTTCGTCACGCTGGTGGGCAGCGGCGGCCAGATATTCCTGCCCGACATGCTGGCGGGCGCTACGCCGTTCAGCGTGGCGCCATCGGAAGAGGCGTCATGCACGCTCGAATTCGACATCGCCGATACGCCGGACCTGAACGCCTTGTACGAACGTGCCAGTGCGACATGCGCCCCGTAAAAGCCTCCAACCTTACCTATCGCAAAAGGACCCCATGACTCCCGCCCACACTCGTCTCATTCGATCGTGCCGGCTCGCGCTGGCGCTGGCAACGATGCTGGCGACCGGTGCCTGGGCCCCGTCTGCCATGGCGCAAGCGTCGCCCTCACCGTCCATGACGCGCGGGGCAACCGCAGCGCCGACAGCGGGCTGCATGGTGTCATTCGGCCAAGCCATCGTCGACTACGGCAGCTTCACGGCGGGGCAGCTAAGTCTGGATGGCAATCAGCGCTACCAGCTTGAGCCGCGTGTGGTGCCCCTGACCGTCAACTGCCCTACCGCGCGCCCCATCGCACTGCGCCTGAACGCCGCCCCCGGACATCAGGGCGCCGCCAAGTTCGCGGGCAGCGGTGCTTTGCACGTCACGCTTAGCCACGTCCGCATTGACGGCGACGAAACTCGTGTCATCAACCCCGACGCGCTCCATGGCGCTCAGCCCCGCATCGCCCTGCGGCCCGGCGACATCGTGATGCTGGAGAACGGCCGCGCCGGACGCAGTCTTACCGCCCAGATCGCGTTGAACCCGGAAGTAAGCGATGCCGACATACGCGTCGCGGACCAGACGGAATGGTCGGCAACCTTACAGCTGGAATTGGTGGATCGATAGCAGGGGCCGTTCGCCGTCCATGGCGGTGAGCGTTGGGCTTACAAAAGCCCGCACAGCTTGAACAAGCCGTTGTCCGTGGTGACGCCCAGTTTGCGATAGGCCGTGCCTTTTTGCGCGCTGATGGTTTTGGGGCTGCGCCCAAACTTGATCGCAATGTCGGAAATGGTCATGCCCGCGAGCAAGCAGCGAATCACCTCACGTTCGCGACCCGACAACGATGCGCCATCCAGCAGGCCGCTCGTCGATGCGGACAAGGTTGCGTCGTCCGAAGGCATGGCGCCCGCCAAGGGCTCGGTCTGTTCGGTGCTTGCGCCAGACAGCAGATACGTCATCTGGGGATCGCAGTAGATACCGCCCGCCGCCACCTTGCGCAGCGCCAGCACGATTTCCTCTTCGCGTCCGCCCTTGCCCACAAAGCCGTGCGCACCGGAACGCAAGGCCAACGCAACGGTTGCGGGGTCGTAGAGCGCGGAAAACACCAAGATGCGCGCGTCGGGAAACTTGATGCGCAGCATCTTGATCAGCGAAATGCCGTCGACCTCGGCCGGGCCCAGCGAATAGTCGATCAACAGCACGTCGACGGGCTGGGCCGCAAGCGCCCGAATCATGTCGCGACTGGTCTCGAACTCACCGATGACAAAAATGTCCCGGTTCTGCGAGAGGTAGGCGGACATGCCAGCCCGCACTACCGGATGATCATCCAGGATTGCGATGCGCAACGGATAGAAATGGGAGGCAGACAATATGGAATTCCCCGGTAGAGCCCAGATTTTCCACTGATTCTCGTTGAGCGAAAAACCAACGTGGACAAATAGTAACGCAGCCGTTTACGCAACTGTAATGAAGATTAGGCTCATGCCTATATCCTAAAAGGCATCTGTCTCCTAGAGTGATTCCTTTGTCCCACCAGAAATTGGATAGTCATGAATCACTCGGTACGCCCTCTGCCCGCCCTGCGTTGCCTTCTCGCCGCAAGCTTTTTGATCGCCGCCTCGGCTCAAGCTGCTCCCACCGCGGACCTGACAATCATCGGCCGCATCACCCCGCCTTCGTGCAACCTTGAACTGGCTGGCGGGGGAATACTGAACTTCGGTGAGCACGCGTTCAACTCACTCGCTCACGACGGCACCAAACTGGATTCCAAGACCATCGGCCTGAACATCACCTGCAACGGCAAGACGCGCGTGGGCCTGCACGTTGTAGACAACCGCGCCAGCAGCAAAGTTCTGAAGGCCTCGTTGAACGTCAATGCGTGGGGCTCAACCAACGCCACCATCAACGACCCGTTCATCTTCGGCCTTGGTTCCGTTGCCGGCGCCGACGACACGCAGATTCCTATCGGCGGCTACATGTTCGGTTTCAAGGAAGGCGACGTCCAAGCCGACGACACCAAGGCCACCGTCCTCTACAGCGCGGACAAGCGCACTTGGCTTGCCGAAGCCATACAGCGGCAGTTCATCAGCCCCAATTACACCTATGCGTTCTTCCTGGGTTCGCCGGGCGCCGGCGCCACGCCGGCAGCGGTCGCTTCGGTAACCGGCTCGCTTACCGTCACCCCGACGATCAACCGCGCTGCCGCTCTGCCGACCAGCACTGCCATTGACCTGAATGGCAGCGCCACGATCTCGCTGGTCTACCTGTAAACGCATTGCATAGGGCGCGCTGTGGCGCCCTGTCGCAATCGAACAAACCCTTAAAACAAGCGCGGCGTCCGGCTGTGCGGCCTTCAACGGCCGCACAGCGCCGCTGCCATTGCATAACGCCAGGGCCAGCTCGCTCGCTGTCTTCCGTGGACGGCATTTGTTCACATCAGGAACGTTCATCATGAAAAACCAATTCTTCGTCGGCGTGGCCTTTGCCACGCTGGCTGCCGCATCGCACGCTGCTGGCAATAGTGACCTCAATGTGACGGGCAAACTCATGCCACCGGCATGCAATGCTCATTTCGGCGGCAACGCAACGCTGGACTTTGACGTCATCGCGTTCAACGCCTTGGACAACAATGGCACGAACCTGGGCAGCAAAGACACCGCCCTGCAGATCAACTGCGGCGGGCCCACGCGCGTCAGCGTTGTCGCGCTGGATAACCGGGCAGGCTCGGGCATCACGATCCAGGAGGCCCCCAACCTGAACTGGCCGTACCAAAACCCCGAAAACGGCAGCAAGTATTCCTGGGGCCTGGGCTTTGCGGACGGCCAAAAAATCAAGACCGGCGCCTTGATCGGACTGATCACCCCCGCTACCACCACGGTCGATGGCGTGCTGCTGACCACGGCCGGTGCGCAGAAGGTCCTTGCACGCCCCACGGGCAGCAGTAGCTGGTCGTTGGCGTCGTCGCATTACTCCCTGAACCTCAGCCCTGACCTCGAATACTCGTTCGGCCCGATTGGCGGCCCCGCCGTACCGATCACGAACGCGCAATTGACAATGGGGCTCACGCCCATGATTGCCCAACCGGCGACCTTGCCGTCCGCGAACGAAATTCCGTTGGATGGGTCGATCACGTTCACTTTGCGTTACCTGTGAATACGTTCCAGTGGCATACGCACGATCGTGACCATGTTTGCTGACAGGATGACAACCGCGCCACGTCTTTTCGCCTGCTTGGCCCTGGCCGCTGCAAGCAGCACGCATGCCGCGACCGGCCAAGCGAACCTGGTCATCGCCGGTCAACTCACTCCGCCAGCTTGCAACCTGGGGTTTGGCGGAGGGGGTGCCATCGATTTCGGGACGTTGCCGTTTCAAAGCCTGAACCACAACGGCACGTTGCTGCCCGAAGAACGCCCCCGCTTGGAAATCGTTTGTGGCGGCCCGACGCGCGTCGCGTTCACGGTCCATGAAAACCGTCCGGACAGTGCTATCACGCATCAGGAAGCCAGCGCCGCCGGCATGCCCTGGCCTTATCAAAACCCGGTGAACGGCGCACCCCATGCTTGGGGGCTGGGCCGTATCGATGATGTCAAGATCGGCGCCGTCGTACTGCTGGTGCGCCCCCAGGCCACTGTTGTTGATGGCGTTCCGCCCTTCCTGGGCACGTCCATGGTTCTATCCCGTCCAAGTGGGGCGTCAAGCTGGCCGGTTCAATCGGCCGTGGACACCATCAACTTGAATCCCACGGATGAGTACTCATTCGGCAAAGACGCCTCCGCCATGCCAATCACGACCGCGTCCGTGAGCCTGGCGGTGATACCCGTGCTGAACAGAACCGCGGCTTTGCCGACGTCCAAGGAAATCCCGCTTGATGGTTCGGTGACGTTCACGTTGCGCTACCTGTAGCCGCACAGCCGGCCGCAATACAAAAAGGCCCCCGACTTCATCGAAGTCGAGGGCCTTATGTATTTCACGCGCACCGATCGGATCGGTACAACGTGGAGGGCAATTGCCTTGCCATCAGTATTCTTGGCGGACAGAGGGGGATTCGAACCCCCGATACGCTTTTGACGTATACACGCTTTCCAGGCGTGCGCCTTCAACCGCTCGGCCACCTGTCCTAATCGACACTTTTCGGCAGCCAAAAAGACGCTGCGAAAATTGCGAATCCGCGATTCTAGCAGGTTTCGAAGTAGCGAGGCAAGCCAGGGAGGAAACAGGGACGCACCACACGTTCGCCGTGGTGCGCCCTGCCCCTCAGTGCGCGGCGGGCGGTTCCTGTTCGCGGTATGAACTGACGGTGCCGTCCGGCTCGGTCTCTTCAAGGCGGACCTTGAAGCCCCACAGGCGCGCCAGATGCTTCATCACCTGCTCGGCGTCATCCCCGGCCAAGGGACGGCCACGGCTTTTCAAATGCCGCAGCACCAAGGAACGGTCCGAATCGCGATTGAAGCGAACCACCTGGATATCGGGCACCTGGTTGTCGCGATTGTGCTGCGCGGCCAACAGCCGGCGGATGTCGCGATAGCCTTCGTCGTTGTGGATGGCAGCCACTTCCAGCTTCGGGTTGGCTTGATGATCCGAGATGGCAAAGAAGCGGAACTCCCGGATCAGGCGCGGCGACAGGTACTGCGAAATGAAGGACTCGTCCTTGAAGTTGCGCATGGCGAAGTCCAACGTTTTTTGCCAGTCGCCGCCCGCGATGTCGGGGAACCAGCGGCGGTCCTCGTCGGTGGGGGCTTCGCAGATGCGGCGGATGTCCGTCATCATGGCAAAGCCCAGCGCGTACGGGTTGATGCCGCCATAACCGCGCTCATCAAAGCCGCGCTGGCTGACCACGTTGGTATGGCTTTGCAGAAACTCCATCATGAAGCCGTCGTTGACCAGTCCTTTTTCATGCAAGCGGTTCAGGATGGTGTAGTGCCAGAACGTGGCCCACCCTTCGTTCATGACCTTGGTCTGCGTCTGCGGGTAGAAGTACTGGGCGATCTTGCGCACGATACGCACCAGCTCTTTCTGCCACGGCGCCAGCTTGGGCGAGTACTTCTCAATGAAGTACAGCAAGTTCTCTTCCGGCTCGGGAGGGAACGCGGGCGTTTCCGTGCGCGTGTCCTTGTCCGTTTCCAAGCGAGGCAAGGTGCGCCACAGGTCGTTGTATTGCAGCCGCGCATGTTCCTTGCGCTCGGCTTGGCGCGCGGCCTCTTCCTTCAGCGACATGGGCGCCGGACGCTTGTAGCGATCAACCCCGTGGTGGGACAGCGCGTGGCAGGAATCCAGCAGCGCCTCGACGGCGTCGATGCCGTAGCGGTCTTCACACGACATCACATACTTGCGCGCGAACACCAGATAGTCCAGCACGCCATCGGCGTCGGTCCATTGCCGGAACAGGTAATTGCCCTTGAAGAACGAGTTGTGGCCGTAGCAGGCGTGCGCAATCACCAGGGCCTGCATCGTCATGGAGTTTTCTTCCATGAGGTACGAGATGCAGGGGTTGGAGTTGATGACGATTTCGTAAGCCAGGCCCTGCATGCCGCGCCGATAGTACTGCTCGTTGCGGATGAATTCCTTGCCGTACGACCAGTGCGGATAGCCGATGGGCAAGCCGGCCGACGCATAGGCGTCCAGCATTTGTTCCGAGGTAATCACCTCGATCTGGTTCGGATACGTGTCCAGACCGTACTCGGCCGCGACCTTGGAAATCGCGTCGTCATAGGACTGGATCAGTTCGAACGTCCATTCGGAACCTTGGGAAATCGGCCGAGCCCCGCCGGCCGATTTCGGCTCCACGAGAGCACCCACGATGGCATTCATGCGGTTTCCTTCTTGAACAGGTCATGGAACACGGGAAAGATTTCGCCGCGATCGCAGATGCGCCGCATAACGAAATGCGGCTCCAGCTTCTGTTCATACTCGGCCCACAGGCTGCTCTTGCGAGCCTCTTGCGAGTCGGGAATTTCGATATAGGCGAAATACCGTGTCGACGGCAGCAAGTGTTCCGCCAGGAAGCGCGCGCTTTTACCGGCGTCGGCGCCAAACGAATCGCCGTCACTGGCTTGCGCCGCGTACACGTTCCACGCCGAAGGCGGATAGCGCTTTTCCAGAATCTCGCGCATCAGCTCCAATGCCGACAACACAATGGTGCCGCCGCTCTTGGGGTCGTAGAAGAAGGTCTGCTCATCGACTTCCTCGGCGTTGTCGGTGTGGCGGATGAAAACCAGGTCCACGTGTTCGTACTTGCGCGACAGGAACAGATACAGCAGCGTGAAGAAGCGCTTGGCCAGGTCCTTCTTGCCTTCGTCCATGGAACCGGACACGTCCATCAGGCAGAACATGACCGCGCGCGCCATCGGGATGGCCACGGACACGCGATTGCGGTAGCGCAGGTCAAGGTCATCCAGGAACGGCACACGGGCGAGGCGCTCGCGGCAATCTTCGACGTCCTGCTCCAGCGTGCGGATCGTCGCGGCGGGCGCACCCGCCGCGCGCGCATCGGCCAAGGCCTTTTCCGCGTCTTCGAGATCGGCGCGGGCCTTTACGTTCAGTGAAACCCGACGGGCCAGCGATGACTTGAGCGTACGGCTGATGCTCAACATGCTGGGCGAACCGGTCGTGGTGTAGCCCGCGCGCTGCCACTTCTTTTGGCTGACTTCGCCCAACTGGTTGCGCGCCAGATGCGGCAATTCCAGGTCCTCGAAGAACAGATTCAGAAACTCGGCCCGTGACAGGCTGAAGGTGAATTGGTCGACCGATTCCCCTTCGCCCGGCTCGGACCCGCCCTCGCCTTGGCCTCCCTGCGGCCGGTCGATGGTGTCACCCTTGGCAAACTCACGATTGCCAGGGTGGACCATTTCGCGGTCACCGCCCGATCCGTGCCGGAAAGTCGGCTCGGAAATATCCCGGGCGGGCAGGTTGATCTCTCCGCCTTGATCCATATCCTGAATGGAGCGGTCACGGATCATCCCGTGAACCGCCTTGCGGATCTGGTCCTTGTAGCGCCGCAAAAAACGCTCGCGGTTGACGGCGCTTTTATTGCGCCCGTTAAGACGGCGATCGATCAGTGAATTCATGATTCACCTCGCTCAGGAAGACTTCCTCACTCGGAGGTACCACTCGCACAGCAGCCTGACCTGCTTTTCCGTGTAGCCCTTTTCCACCATGCGATCCACAAAGCTCTGGTGTTTCGTTTTGTCCTCGGCCGAAGCCTTGGCGTTGAACGAAATCACCGGCAGCAGATCTTCCGTATTCGAGAACATCTTCTTCTCGATCACTTCGCGCAGCTTTTCATAGCTGGTCCAGGTCGGGTTGCGGCCATTGTTATTGGCGCGCGCCCGCAGCACGAAGTTCACGATCTCGTTGCGGAAGTCCTTCGGGTTCGCAATACCTGCTGGCTTCTCGATCTTTTCCAGCTCGTCGTTCAACGCGCTGCGATCGAAGCTTTCGCCCGTTTCCGGATCACGGAATTCTTCGTCCTGAATCCAGCAGTCGGCAAACGTGACGTAGCGGTCAAAGATGTTCTGGCCATACTCCGAATACGACTCAAGATAGGCGGTCTGAATTTCCTTGCCGATGAATTCCGCATAACGCGGCGCCAGGAACCCCTTGATGAATTCAAGATAGCGACGGCGAATTTCTTCCGGATAGTCTTCGCGCCCGATACGTTGCTCAAGCACATACATCAGATGCACGGGGTTGGCCGCTACCTCGGTCTGGTCGTAGTTGAAGACGCTGGACAGGATCTTGTACGCGAAACGCGTCGACACCCCATTCATGCCTTCATCGGTGCCCGCGTAGTCCTTGTACTCTTGCAGCGCCTTGGCCTTGGGGTCCACGTCTTTCAGGCTTTCGCCGTCATAGACGCGCAACTTGGAATAGATGCTGGAGTTTTCAGGTTCCTTCAGACGCGTCAGCACCGAGAACTGGGCCATCATATCCAGCGTTCCCGGCGCGCACGGTGCGGCCGACAACGAGCTGTGATGCAACAGCTTTTCGTAGATGCGGACTTCTTCAGACACCTGCAAGCAGTATGGCACCTTGACGATATAGATACGATCAAGGAACGCTTCGTTGTGCTTGTTGTTGCGGAAGGTCTGCCATTCGGATTCGTTCGAGTGGGCCAGGATCGTGCCGTTGAACGGAATCGCGGAAAAGCCTTCGGTGCCCTTGAAGTTGCCTTCCTGCGTGGCCGTCAGCAGCGGGTGCAGCATCTTGATCGGGGCCTTGAACATTTCCACGAATTCAAGCAGCCCCTGGTTCGCCAGGCACAAGCCGCCGGAGTAGCTGTAAGCGTCCGGGTCGTCTTGCGAATGTCGATCCAGCTTGCGGATGTCGACCTTGCCGACCAGCGAGGAAATGTCCTGGTTGTTTTCGTCGCCCGGTTCGGTCTTGGCGATGGCCACTTGACGCAACACCGACGGGTTCAAGCGCACGACACGGAATTGCGAGATGTCGCCGTCGAACTCCTTCAGCCGCTTGACCGCCCACGGCGACATGATGCCCGTCAGGTACCGGCGCGGAATGCCGTATTCCTTTTCAAGCGTGTCGCCAAAGCGTTCCGGATGGAACAAGCCCAGCGGCGATTCATTGACGGGGGAACCCTTCAGGGCATAGATGGGATAGCTTTCCATCAGGGCCTTCAGACGTTCGGCGATGGACGACTTACCGCCACCGACGGGGCCCAGCAGATAAAGGATTTGCTTGCGCTCTTCCAGCCCTTGCGCGGCGTGTTTGAAGAACGCGACGATCTGACCGATCACGTCCTCCATGCCGTAGAACTCCTGAAACGCCGGGTAGCGCCGGATGGTCCGGTTGGAAAACAAACGGGAAAGACGTGGGTCGTTGCGCGTATCCACGACTTCAGGTTCGCCGATCGCCGCCAGCATGCGCTCAGCGGGGCTGGCATACGCCATGGGATCACGTTTGGCGAGGTTCAGATACTCCTCAAGAGAAAGCTCTGACTCCTGCTCTCTTGCATACTGCGACTTGAAGCCTTCGACGATGTTTTGCACGGAAACCTCCTACAACACGCGAAAAATTCACTACGCCTACGTGTCCCCATTGTGCCTAAGTGCCGACGCTTTACCAGTCAATCTCGCGTTTGGCGTTTTCGGCCAGTTGTTATGTTGCTTTCGCCACACATCAACCATGAAGCACGGTCGGACCCTTTCCAGTTAGGCTGCAAGCGCCTGACACAAGTTCCGTCAGGGAATGCAACTTACGTGAATAAGTTAACTCGCTCATCTTCAGCATATTGCTATGGCAGCCATGCGTGGTGCGACCGCACATGAAATGGACGGCAATGATTTGAAGGGATGAGCGATATCCCGGTGGATTCTTATGATTCGAGCAGTAGCTCGATGCGTCCGCCATGCGATGGCGGCGAACGTTCTGAAGAGCGCGTTGCGCTTCATTCAGCAGCGTGCCGGTCGGTTATGAAACAGCGCCGATACTGCGGCACGGGAATCCGTGGTGACGTGGGCGCATAGCACTTTGCGGTGATGGCCGCAGGCAAGAAGCGCCAAGTCATGTGTCTATGCTAAAGCCAATTGACGGTTTTGTGGCAATTCATTTGGCGTAATGATCAAAATCGTAATGCGGGTTTTCAGCAAGCAAAGGAGCGAGCAAACAGTCGCAAACTTTGCCGCAATTGCCGTGCCGGACACGACGCAAAGCATCGTCAATGCGTCGTGAAAAACGCGATTGGCAGCCGCCTGTGACGAGTGCTAGCACCTTGCCTTGAACGTGCGACGATGTTCAAACCAAGACCGCATCAAACCGACGTCGGCAACGCCACGCGCTGCATCAGCTCGCGCCAAGTGGCTTGCACGCGAGCACGCAAACGCAGGTCCGCGCCCACCATGACGCTGTCGATAAATTCGTAGCGGTGCGCGGCATCCAAGTGCTCAAGCATGGGCAAACGGACCATGCCCGCCGCGTCGCCAAGCAGGACAGGCGCCAGATACAACAGCAATTCGTCGACGCAGCCCGCGCCAACCAACGCGCCGCTCAGGCCTGCACCAGCCTCGACGTGCACTTCGTTGAACTCTGCTTGCGCGAACCAGCGCATCATGCCGCCAAGGTCCACGCGACCCGGCACGGCCCCCGGCATGTGGATGACGCGCGCGTTCTTGTCGGCCAGCCGTGAGGCCTTGGCGGCATCTTCGCGCGCGGTGAACAGAATCACTGGCCCCCCATCGAACAGGCGGGCATCTTCGGGAATGGCAAATTGGCCATCAACGACGGCTTTGCGCGGCTGGCGCGGTGTGTCGACGTCGCGCACGTTCAGCAGCGGATTGTCTTTCAACACGGTGCCCATCCCGGTCAGCACGACGCAACTGCGCGCGCGCCACCGGTGGCCATCCGCACGGGCTTGCGGGCCGGTAATCCATTGCGACATTCCGTTATGCAGCGCGCTGCGCCCATCCAGCGACGCCGCCATCTTCATCCACACCCAGGGCAAGCCGCGGCTCATGCGCGAAATAAAGCCGGCATTCAGCGCAAGCGCTTCTTGAACGCACACGCCGGTCGTCACGTGGATGCCGGCGGCGCGCAAGCGCGCCAGCCCCTGTCCGTTGACCAGCGGGTTGGGGTCGCCGATGGCGACGACCACGCGCGCCGGCCGGGCCGCCAGCACGGCGTCAACACAAGGCGGTGTGCGCCCGAAATGGCTGCAGGGCTCAAGCGTGACGTAGATCGTGGCGCCTGTTACGTCGTGGCCACGCGCCTTGGCGTCACGCAACGCGCCGATTTCGGCATGAGGGCCGCCAGGAGGCTGCGTGGCGCCCTCTCCCAGCACTTGCCCATCGCGCACGATGACGCAGCCTACGCGCGGGTTCGGCGCGGTGGTGTAAAGCACGCTTTCGGCCAGCGCCAGGGCGCGGCGCATCCAGGAAATATCGTCGGATTCGCTTGGGTGTGTCATGGCGGAATTGTATGTCCGGCGACGCGCATGCGGTCGTTCCGGCAGGCCGCGGATAGGGGTAAGCTGCTGCCAGGGACCTCGCAACAGGAATGTCCGTTTTGGGCCGATAACTGGCCCGGGAATGGCTCGCCTGGCGCCGCAAGGCGTCGCAGAATACCGCTACCCCCTCAAAAACCCTAGGCCTGGAGGCCGGACCATGAAACAAGCACTGATCGTCATCGACGTCCAAGAGTCTTTTCGGCAACGTCCGTTTTGGGACGAAACCGAGTACCCCGCGTTCGTGACGCAGCTCCAGGGCCTGATCGATTCGGCGCGCGCCAAAGACATTCCGGTGCTGCAGGTGTTTCACAAAAGCCCGTCGGACGACGCGTCCAACCCCTTCTCGCTGGCTTCGGGACACGTCAAAACGCTTGCCGAGCTCCGCATTTCGCCCACGGCCGTTTTCCACAAAACCGTGCATTCGTCGCTGTTTGCGGTCGATGCCAACGGCGCAACGCTGCACGATTGGTTGCGTGAAAACGGGGTGGAAGGCGTCATCGTCAGCGGCATCCGCACCGAACAATGCTGCGAAACCACCTCGCGCCACGCCAGCGATGCGGGTTTCAAAGTGGTGTTTCCGACGGACGCCACGCTGACCTTCGCGATGCAAAGCCCTTCGGGCAAGCATTACAGCCCGGCCGAGATTCGCGACCATACCGAACTGGTACTGAACGGCCGCTTCGCGCGCATTGCGCGGGCAGCGGACGCGCTGGCGGGCTGAAACGAGGCCGGGCACCCATGATTCCGGTGTATTTCGTTCTACCGCGCGGCATTGTTCTCTTGGACCTGGCGGGGCCGGCGGAAGCGTTCCGCGTGGCCAACAAGCTGTGCCCGGGTACGTTCGAACAGCACTTTTGCGGACCCTCACCGGAAGTGGAAAGTGGGATTACGGGCTTGCATCTGGCCCGCATCCGGCCACTGCCGGCGACGCTGCCAGCCAATGCGCTGGTCATTATTTCGGGCGTGGTCGGCCAACACACCCGCCTGGAGGACCCCGACGCGCACGCCATCATCAAGTGGCTGGCCGTCCGCCATCCCGCCGACGGCTTCACGCTGATGACGGTGTGCGCGGGCGCGCTGTTTGCGGCCTCGGCGGGGCTGACCCGCCAGCGCGACTGCACCACCCACCACTCGTGCCTGGCGCAACTGAGCAGTATTGATCCCAGCGCCCGCGTGCATGACAACCGCATCTTCATCGAAGACGGCAACCTGGTCAGTAGCGCGGGCATCACCGCCGGCATCGACCTGGCGCTGCATATGGTCGCGCGTCACTGCGGGCCGCGCGTGGCCAGCGAGGTCGCGCGCGAGATGGTCGTCTACCAGCGCCGCGCGGGCACCGATACCGCGCTGTCGCCATGGCTGGAACACCGCAGCCACATGCACCCCACCGTGCACCGCGTGCAGGACGCGGTGATTCGCGATCCCGCCGCGCCATGGTCCGCGCAATCGTTGGCGGACCAGGCGCACACCAGCCCTCGGCACCTTACCCGGCTGTTCCGTGAGCACGCCGGCTGCACGCCGATGGACTACCTGTACCAGATCCGGGTGGCGCTGGCGCGCGACTTGCTGCGTGAAACCCGGCTGGACCTGGAGCGCGTGGCCGAAAAATCCGGGTTCGGATCTGCCCAGCACATGCGCCGCGTTTGGCGCAAATTTCAGCCCCAATCCCCCAGCCTGGCGCGTTCGGCGCCCATGCAATAGCGGCGCCGAAGCGCCGCTATTTCACCGCCATATCGCCACCGCCCGACAACGCCGGCCTCTGCCAGCGTCGACTTATTCCTTGCGCAACTTGCCGGGCAGCAGCGGCCCCTGCATTTCACGGATGGCCTCGACGAATTCGCCGATGTCCTCGAAGCTTTTGTAGACCGAGGCAAAGCGAACGTACGCCACCTTATCCAGCTTGCGCAGCTCGTTCATGACCAGCTCGCCGATATGTTCCGACGGCACTTCGCGTAGCCCGCTGGCCAGCAATTGCTCTTCGATGCGTGCGACCGCGGCGTCCACGTCTTCAGTACTGACGGGTCGCTTGCGCAGGGCCAGGCTCAGGCTGGCGCGCAGCTTGACGGGATCGTAGTCGCTGCGGCTGCCATTGCGCTTCACGATGGAAGGCATGGCAAGTTCCACCCGTTCGTAGGTGGTGAATCGCTTGTCACAGGACAGGCAACGGCGGCGGCGACGGATGGCGTCGCCCTCTTCCGACACCCGGCTGTCGACGACCTGCGTTTCGGCATTGCCGCAAAATGGACACCGCATGTGTGTTCCCTATAGGCACGAATGGCAAAATTTGAGCATATTGTAACGACGCGCCCATGGGAAGCGCCGACAGGGATTAATTTGTCCCTAATATTTTCGCTGAATGCCGCGAGGATACCGCAGTGCCGCGCAAAGCAAAGGGACGGCGCCTTGCGGGGCCGTCCCTTTATCCGTCGCCCGCGCGGCAAACCACGCAGGCTGATTGCTTACCGCGTATGGCTTAACGCTTGCCGTACACGGGCAGGCGCGAGGTCAACTCGTTGACGCGGGCACGCACGGCCGCGATGTTGGCTTCGTCGCGCGGGTTGTCCAGCACGTCGGCGATCAGGTTGGCGGTGAGTTCGGCGTCGGCTTCAGTGAAACCGCGCGTGGTCATGGCCGGGGTGCCCAGGCGGATGCCGCTGGTCACGAAGGGCTTTTCCGGGTCGTTCGGAATGGCGTTCTTGTTGACCGTGATGTGGGCCTGGCCCAGCACGGCTTCCGCTTCCTTGCCGGTGATGCCCTTGGAGCGCAGGTCGACCAACATGACGTGGCTTTCCGTACGGCCGGACACGATGCGCAATCCGCGCTTGACCAGCGTGTCGGCCAGCACCTTGGCGTTCTTGACCACTTGTTGCGCGTAGTCCTTGAAGCCGGGTTCCAGCGCTTCCTTGAAGGCCACGGCCTTGCCGGCGATGACGTGCATCAGCGGGCCGCCTTGAATGCCGGGGAAGATGGCCGAATTGATGATCTTCTCGTGCTCGGCCTTCATCATGATGACGCCGCCGCGCGGGCCGCGCAGCGACTTGTGCGTGGTCGACGTGACGAAGTCGGCATGGGGAACCGGATTGGGATAGGCGCCGCCGGCGACCAGACCCGCGTAGTGGGCGATGTCGACCATGAACAGCGCGCCGTTTTCGCGGGCGATGCGGGCCATGCGTTCGAAGTCGATGTGCAGGGCGTATGCCGACGCGCCGGCCACGATCAGCTTGGGCTTGTGTTCCTTGGCCAGCTGCTCGACTTGCGCGTAGTTCAGGACTTCGTTTTCGTCCAGGCCGTACGAGATGAAGTTGTACAGCTTGCCGGAAGCGTTGACCGACGCGCCGTGCGTCAGGTGGCCGCCTTCGGCCAGGCTCATGCCCAGCACGGTGTCGCCCGGCTTGAGCACGGCCATGTACACGCCCTGGTTCGCTTGCGAGCCCGAGTTCGGTTGTACGTTGGCGGCTTCAGCGCCAAAAATCTGCTTCAGGCGGTCGATAGCCAGTTGCTCGACCACGTCCACGTATTCGCAACCGCCGTAGTAACGCTTGCCCGGGTAGCCTTCGGCGTACTTGTTCGTGAGCTGCGTGCCTTGGGCTTCCATGACGGCCGGGCTGGCGTAGTTCTCCGAAGCGATCAGCTCGATGTGCTGCTCTTGGCGAACGTCTTCCTTCTGGATGGCGGCCCAAACGTCCGGGTCAGCCTTGGACAAGGTAAGGTTGCGGTCAAACATGACGGGGGATTCCTGAGGCGGTAAGAGAGGAGAAAGCTGTGTCGGGTGGGTAAACCCGAAGAATTTGCGTAGTTTACCGCGTCAACCAGAATCAATTGCCGCCAAAATGCGCCGAAGGCAGGCAATTTTCGGCCGACGGGCGCGAAAACCACGGCACAAGCTGGCGACGGGAAATCGCGCTCATACCGACTTGAAGAAGATTCATGCAAGGCGCCGCATAAAAAAGGGCCGCACTCAATGGCGGCCCTTTTGGTCTTTGCACGGGCGTCAGGTCGCTGACGTTGCGCCGATCTGTTTCGGCGCCAGCCGCGGGTTCAGCGTGTAGGTGCCCGTGACCGAAGCCTGCGCCAGCACGTGCTTTTGCATGGCGCGCAGCGCGTCTTCGCCGGTGAATGAACCGTTCAGGTTCAGGCTCTGGACGTCCAGCGCATACAGCGTGAACACGTAGCGGTGGACGATGGAATCGTTCCAGGGCGGGCACGGGCCGTCGTAGCCGAAGTAGTCGCCGCTCATGTCGTGGTCGTTGGCGAACCACGAGGAATACGAGTTGATGCCCTGGCGGGCGTCCATCGGCGCCAGCGGGCCGCCTTTGCCGCGCGGCGTGATGCCATTGGAGAACGCGCCTTCGTCGATCTCCCGAAGATCCGGCGGCAGATCCACCAGCACCCAATGGAAGAAATCGACGCGGGGCAGGTCGGCCGGCACTTCGCGACCTTCCTGATTGACGTCATCAGGTCGAGACGGCACGTCCGGATCATGGCAGATCAACGCAAACGACTGCGTTCCCTCAGGGACGTCATCCCAGGAGAACTGCGGGTTGTGGTTGTCAGCCAGCGCGACGTGCGATTGCGCATCGACTTTGCCGAACGCATAGCGCTCGGGAATCGACTCGTGATCGGAAAAAGACAAACTCGAAAGTTTCATGTCGTGCTCCTTGAAATGCCGCAAAGGCGTACCAGCCTTTGTCCGTACCCTCAGCGTATCAAAACTTCGCAATCATGGGTTCAAGTTAACACGCGCGAACTTGCGCTTGCCCACTTGCACCACGTAGGTGCCCGCCGGCAATTGCAACGATTTCTCTTCCACCCGATCGCCATTGACGCGCACCCCGCCCTGCTCGACATTGCGCTGCGCCTCGGAACCGGACGCGACCAGGCCGGCCTCGCGCAGCAGCTTCAGGATGCCGACGGGCGCGCCGCCGATATTCACTTCGGGCATGTCTTCGGGGATGGCGCCGTCACGGAAGCGCGCCTCGAACGAGGCCAGCGCGTCGTCCGCCGCCTTGGCCGAATGAAAGCGCGTGATGATTTCCTGAGCCAGCATGACTTTGGCATCACGCGGGTTGCGCCCGCCATCCGTCTCTTGCTTGAGGGCGGCGATGTCTTCCAGCGAGCGGAACGACAGCAGTTCGAAGTAGCGCCACATCAGCGTGTCCGAAATGGACATCAGCTTGCCGAACATCGAATCGGGCGACTCTGAAATGCCGATGTAGTTGCCCTTGGACTTGGACATTTTCTCGACGCCGTCGGTACCGACCAGCAGCGGCATCGTCAAAATGCACTGGGGCTCCTGGCCATATTCCTTTTGCAGCTCGCGCCCGACCAGCAAGTTGAATTTCTGATCGGTGCCCCCCAGCTCCAGATCGGACTTCAGCGCCACGGAGTCATAGCCCTGCATCAGCGGATACAGGAATTCGTGCACCGAAATCGGGATGCCACCCTTGAAGCGCTTGGTGAAATCCTCGCGTTCCATCATGCGGGCAACCGTATAACGGGACGCCAGCTGGATCATGCCCCGAGCACCCAGCGGATCGCACCATTCGGAGTTGTAGCGGATCTCGGTACGCGCCGGGTCCAGCACCAGGCTGGCCTGCGCGTAATACGTCTTGGCGTTGGACTCGATCTGCTCGCGCGTGAGCGGCGGGCGGGTGCTGTTGCGGCCGCTGGGGTCGCCGATGGTCGAGGTGAAATCGCCGATCAGGAAGATGACGTTGTGGCCAAGGTCCTGCAACTGGCGCATCTTGTTCAGCACCACCGTGTGGCCCAGATGGATGTCTGGCGCGGTGGGGTCCAGCCCCAATTTGATGCGCAGCGGCACACCAGTGGCGCGGCTCTTTGCCAGCTTGCGCGCGAATTCGGATTCAACCAGCAGTTCGTCGCAACCGCGCTTGGCTATACGCAGATCAGCTTCGACTTCAGGAGTGATAGGGGCTTCAGAGGGAGACATGGCAGGGGGACCAAAGCGGCTTCAGCCGACAAAAAGGTGTAAAAAGTGACGAAAACTATCGAAAATTCTAGCCGAATCAGCTAGGATACCGCCCAATCATACGCAACTGCCATATATACGCAGTTGTGGTTCGGTCTACCACCCGTTGTTCACAAGATGCGCCCCGCGCCAGCCCTTGCCCCGGATATCGTGGCGCGCGGGGGCCGTTCGTGTCACGCACCCTGCGAGCTCATGCCACCTGAGAGGGTATCTTCACGATGAATCGTGGCCTCCACGAACTGGCGAGTAGCATCAAGCGCAAAGTTGCTGCCCTGTTTGCGCCCGTTGAGCCCAAGCCGCATCGCTCGGGACTTTTCCGTCGCACTGTTCTCGTCACCGCTATTGGTCTGTTTGCCGGCGCCGCCGCCCTGGGCATGGTGCAGCAACCCGACCGCTCCGAACTCCCCCCGTCCCGCATCATCCAGAGCGTTCTGCCGCTGACAGCCGAGCAGGTCGAAGTCAGCACGCCCAGCGCCGCGCCGTACATCAGCGAAACCCGCATTCGCTCCGGCGACACGCTGGCCGCGGTGTTGCAGCGCCTGGAGCTGGACGCGCCCAGCCTGCAAACGTTCCTGACGCATGACCCCAGCGCCCGCAGCATCTACAAGCTGTACCCGGGCCGCTCGGTGCAAGCCGCCACGGACGAACAGGGCAACCTGATCTGGCTGCGTTACATCCATACGCCGGGCAACGAGACCGACGGCCAGGTCGTCACGCGCATGCTGCACGTCGCCCCTGCCGGCGACACCTACAAGGCCGAGGAAGTCACCGAAAGCACCGAGCGCCAGACGCGCGTTGCCGTGGGCACGATCAAGTCGTCGCTCTTTGGCGCGACCGACTCCGCCGGCATTCCGGACTCGGTCACCATGCAGATGGCCGACATCCTCAGCGCCAAGATCGACTTCCTGCGAGACCTGCGCCAAGGCGACCAGTTCCGTGTGGTCTACGAAGTCCGCTCGCACGACGGCCGCTATGCCGGCGCGGGCCGCGTGCTGGCTCTGGAATTCATCAACGGCGGCAAGACCTACAACGCTGTCTGGTTCAGCCCTGACGAAAAATCCGGTTCGTACTACGACTTCGACGGCACCAGCCTGCGTGGCGCGTTCCTGCGCACCGCGTTGAAGTTCAGCCGTATCAGCTCGACCTTCGGCATGCGCATGCATCCCATCCACAAAACGTGGACGGGTCACAAGGGCGTGGACTACGCGGCGCCTTCGGGCACGCCGATCCACTCCACGGCGGATGGCACGGTCGAGTTCTCGGGCTGGCAGAACGGTTACGGCAACGTCGTCATCGTGAAGCACCACGGCAAGTATTCGACGCTGTACGCGCACCAGAGCCGCATCGCCGAAGGCATTACCAAGGGCGCCAAGATCTCGCAGGGGCAACTGCTGGGCTATGTCGGTTCTACCGGCTGGGCCACCGGCCCGCACCTGCACTACGAGTTCCGCGTGGACAACCAGCCAATCGACCCGCTGGCGGTAGACCTGCCCGTTGCTCGTGCCCTGGAACCGGCGGAAGTCCGTGCATTCAACAATGCCGTGGCGCCCTACAAGCAGCAGATCCAGCTGCTGACGCAATTCCAGCAGACGCTGCCCGACGCGTTGACCAACGTGGCCAGCCGCTAGGCGGCCAGATCCGCAAACGTCCAGAAAGGCGGCCCGCGCAAACTCTGCCGGCCGCCTTTTTCTTTTTATCGAGGCGCCCGTGAACTCCACTTCAACCGCATCGCCCGCACACCAGGGGCTTTATATCGGCTTGATGTCCGGCACAAGCGTCGACGGCGTGGACGGCGTGCTGGTGCGCCTGGGCGACTCCCAGGCCCCGCAGGTGCTGGCCAGCGCCAGCCTGCCCATGCCGGAAAACCTGCGGCGCGAGCTCTTGGCGCTGAACGTTTCCGGCAACGATGAGCTGGCTCGCGCCGCCTTGGCCGCCAATGCGCTTGCCCGCTTGTATGCGCAAGCGGTTTCCGCCCTGCTTCAGGACGCCGCAGCGGATGCCACCGACGTGATCGCCATCGGCGCGCACGGCCAGACCGTCAGGCACCGACCCGATAGCGGATATACGGTGCAATTGAATGCGCCCGCGCTGCTTGCTGAACTGACCGGGATCGACGTCGTAGCGGATTTTCGCAGCCGCGATGTGGCCGCCGGGGGCCAGGGCGCGCCGTTGGTGCCGCCCTTTCACGCGGCGATCTTCGGCGCGCCGCATGGCCGTGCCGTCCTCAACCTGGGCGGTATCGCCAACGTCACCCTGCTTGTTCCGGGCCAGCCCGTGCGTGGCTTCGATACCGGCCCCGCGAACGTGTTCCTGGACGCCTGGTGCCAGCGTCACCTGGGCCAGCCGTACGACGCAGACGGCCGCTGGGCCGCCACCGGCCAGGTGGTGGCGCCGCTGCTGGAACAGTTGATCGCCAGCGAACCGTGGTTTGCGCTGCCCGCGCCCAAGTCCACCGGGCGCGACCTGTTCAACCTGCAATGGCTTGATGATCGTCTGGCGGTCTTTGACGGCCCCAAGCCCGCGCCCCAGGACGTGCAGGCCACGCTGCAACGCTTGACCGCCCGCACCGTGGCAAACGCCATCGATGCCGCGGCGGCGGGCACGCAGGACGTCTTCGTATGCGGAGGAGGCGCGCGCAACGCGGGCCTGATGCAAGAGCTGGCGTATTGCCTGCAACGGCCCGTACAGCCAACCGACGCGTTGGGCGTGCCGGCACAACAGGTCGAGGCATTGGCCTTTGCGTGGCTGGCGCAGGCATTCGTGCAGCGGCGGCCGGCCGGGCATCCCGCCGTGACGGGTGCACGCGGGGCGCGAATTCTGGGCGCGCTTTATCCGGCCTGATCGCCCAATCACTGCAATGCAAAAAGCCCTTCGGCATGCCGAAGGGCTTTTACTTTCCTGCCAGGGTTATTACACCGAGAACGAGGAACCGCAGCCGCACGTGGTGCTGGCGTTGGGATTGCGGATGACGAATTGCGCGCCTTCCAGGTCTTCCTTGTAGTCGATTTCGGCACCGACCAGGTATTGGAAGCTCATCGGGTCAACCAGCAGTTGGACGCCGGCCTTGTCCAGCACGGTGTCGTCTTCGTTGACGACTTCGTCAAACGTGAAGCCGTACTGGAAACCCGAACAGCCGCCACCTTGGACAAAGACGCGCAGCTTCAGGTCAGGGTTGCCTTCTTCGGCCAGCAAATCCTTCACTTTGGCGGCAGCCGAGTCGGTAAAGACCAGGGGCACAGGCGGGGCGGCCTGAAGATCGACGGTTTCGGTTACTGCATTCATGGTTCACTCCTGGCCGGGTCGGCCATATTTCGGTGAGCGGCAACGGCGCTCGCATAGTGTCACTATAGCGCAGGGCTTGACTAGACTCAAAGTTCCAGTTTGACACTTCGCGACGCGCGGACGGTTTCGCCTTCCAGGACGCTGACGGTCACGCTTTCGGGGACAAATCCCTCGGGTACGGCCAGGATGCCCTGGCTGCGTTGGTACTGATCGAACTGCAATGCCAGCGAGGCGGCCGTGGTGGTTTCGCCTGTAGTCGTTACCGGGCCGGTCTCGGCCTTGACCTGCATCGGCGCCAGGTCGACGGTAACGGTTTCGCCCTTGAGCACGCCCGTGGCTTGAAACCGCAACGCGCCCGCAAACGGCGTGCCGCCATTGCGGCCGCTGCGCATCAACAACACTTTGTAGCGCAGGCCGCCGCCTTCACGGTCGATCTGCACGCCCCGGATATCCACCGACCCTTCCGGGCCCGCAGGCAATAATTGTTCGTAGAACGCCAACTGGTCGCGCACCCGCCCGACCTCGGCCTGGGCGACGCGCAACTGCGTTTCAAGCTCTTGACGGGCCGACCGCTCAATGACGAGTTCGCCGTCCGCCGTATCCAGCTGGCTTTGCGTGTAGCGCAGCTGCGCGTTTTGCTGGCGCATGGCCTCTGCCTGCGCCTCGGCCTGTTGTGTACTGATCACCAAGGCGTCCGGCGGACGAGCCTGCCGCAGCGCATAGCCGTAACCGACGGCGCCTCCCAGCAGCACGCCGATCAGCAGCCCGGCAACGATGCGCAGCATCCCGCCTGCAGGGCGGGATGGCGAGCGGGAGGACGGGGCGTCGACGGGCATAAAGCGCGCAGGGCCGGCCACTTGCGCCGCCGGCCCGTGCAAAGCCTCAAGGCAGGATTGCCACCTGATCCAGGCCCGTGGATTCGGTAAACCCGAACATCAGGTTCATGTTCTGCACGGCCTGGCCGGCAGCGCCCTTGACCAGGTTGTCCTGCACGACCATGACGATCAGCAGGTCACCGTTGTCGGGGCGGCTAAGGGCGATGCGCAGGTTGTTGGACGCGCGCACCGACCGGGTCTCGGGCAGGCTGCCGGCGGGCATGACGTCAACAAAAGGCTCGTTGGCGTAACGCTCTTCGAACAGGGCCTGGAAGTCCGTGTCGCGCGCTTCGGGCAGGATGCGCGCGTACAACGTCGAGAACATGCCACGGATCATCGGCACCAGATGCGGCACGAAGGTCAGACCGACCTTGCCACCGGAGATCTTTTCCAGCTGCGACGAAATTTCCGGGTGGTGACGGTGACCCGACACGCCGTACGCCTTGAAGTTGTCGGACGCTTCGGAGAACAGCGAGCCAACCTCGGCCTTGCGCCCGGCGCCCGACACGCCCGACTTGCAGTCGGCGATCAGGGATTGCGTGTCGACCAGGGCCTTGCCGCCTTCCAGCAACGGGGCCAGGCCCAGCAGCACGGTGGTCGGGTAGCAGCCGGGGTTGCCGATCACGCGCGCCTTGGCGATGGCTTCGCGGTTCAGCTCAACCAGGCCGTACTGGGCTTCAGCCAGAATTTCGGGGCACGTGTGGGGGATTTTGTACCAACGTTCGAACGTCGGGATGTCTTGCAGGCGGAAGTCCGCCGCCAGATCGATGATGCGGGTTCCGGCGGCCAGCAGCTCTTGCGCTTGCGCCATCGCCACCCCGTGCGGGGTCGCGAAGAACACCACGTCGCATTCGGTCAGCGACGCCTTTTCCGGTGCGGAGAAGGCCAGATTCACGCGACCGCGCAGGTTCGGATACATATCAGCGACCGGCAAGCCGTCTTCCTTGCGGGACGTGATGGCGGTCAATTCCACATTGGGATGCTGCGACAGCAAGCGCAGCAGCTCGACGCCGGTGTATCCGGTGCCGCCGACAATACCAACCTTGATACGGGTATTCGATGCTTGGGCCATGATAGGTATGAACTCTTCGTAGGACGAAAACAGATTGTATCGCCCGGAGAATACAGGGTTGCGCCGACGCGAGCATCGCGTGGAACGATCTGGACTCATCCGACCGAAAAAGGCGGCGCGGAGTTCCGCGTTGCAGAAGGCGGGCGGGACAAATCGGACACCCACCCGCCATCAATGCCCAAAAACAAAAAACCCGCCGAAGCGGGTTTTTTGCAGCAACATTAACGCTTGCTGAACTGCTTGCGACGACGTGCCTTGCGGAAGCCGACCTTCTTACGTTCGACTTCACGGGCATCGCGGGTCACAAAGCCAGCTTGCGACAGTGCGGGCTTCAGGGTCGCGTCGTAGTCGATCAGGGCACGCGTGATGCCGTGACGGACTGCGCCAGCCTGGCCGGTTTCGCCGCCGCCGTGAACGTTGACTTTGATGTCAAACGATTCCAGGTGGCCGGTCAGTTCCAGCGGTTGGCGCACGATCATGCGACCAGTTTCGCGGGCGAAGAAATCGTCAACGGGCTTGCCGTTGACAACGATCTTACCCGTGCCCTTCTTGATGAAAACGCGAGCCACCGAAGTTTTGCGACGGCCGGTTCCGTAATTCCAGTTACCGATCATGGCGTTTCCTTAGATATCCAGCGTCTTGGGCTGCTGGGCGGTGTGCGGGTGCTCGGCACCAGCATAGACCTTCAGCTTCTTGATCATGGCGTAGCCCAGAGGACCCTTGGGCAGCATGCCCTTGACGGCCTTCTGAATGGCGCGACCGGGAAAACGCTCTTGCATTTTCTCGAAGTTCGTTTCGCGGATACCGCCCGGGTACGTGGTGTGGCGGAAGTACTTCTTGTCCTTCGCCTTGGTACCGGTAACGACGATATCGGAAGCGTTGATGATGACGATGTAATCGCCAGTATCAACGTGCGGCGTGAATTCAGGTTTGTGCTTGCCACGCAGACGACGTGCGACTTCGCTGGCCACACGACCGAGGACTTTGCCCTTGGCGTCGATCACAAACCAGTCACGTTGGACTTCATGCGGCTTGGCCACAAAGGTCTTCATGATGGTTCCTAAGAATAAAAAGTTCTTGCTGACTAGAACGTCTAGCCAGTGTTCTTTCCCCAACTGGGCAAAAACCAAAAACCTGATGAACCGCAACCCAAGGATTCGGTTCGGGGTTTTGCCTTTATCGACGTCCCGCCTAAGCGTTATTACCCGCCCGTGCAATAGTCAAAATGAGGGAAAGCCTGAAATTCTAACACGGCTGCTCAAAGATTGGGCAAGCGAAAAGAAGTCAGGTGGCGGCTGGCCGCAAGCAACGTTGCAGCCAGCGCACAGACAAATCCGGGGACAAATCGCTAGCACCCGGGCCGGCCAGAGCCCGGCGCGATCAGGCGCCCAGGTAGGCTTCCAGCACGCGCGGGTGGCCCAGCAGTTCGCGGCCCGTGCCGGTCAGCGCCATGGCGCCGTTTTCCAGCACATACCCGCTTTGCGCGATCTTCAGCGCCTGACGCACGTTCTGCTCCACCAGGAACAGGGTCAGCCCATCGGCGTTGATGGCGCGCAGCGAACGGAAAATTTCCTGCACGACGATCGGCGCCAGGCCCATGGACGGCTCGTCCAGCAGCAGCAGGCGCGGCTTGGCCATCAGGGCCCGGCCAATCGCCAGCATCTGTTGTTCGCCACCAGACAGGTTACCGGCGATGCCCGTGATCCGTTCCTTCAGGCGCGGAAACAGGTTGAACACGTATTCCAGGTCGGAAGCCACGTTCTTCAGGCCACGGCGATACGCGCCCAACTCCAGGTTTTCCAGCACCGTCATGGTGGTCAGGATGGCGCGGCCTTCCGGCACCTGCACGATCCCGCGCGCCACCAGTTGGTGCGGCGCCAGGTTGGTGATGTCTTCGCCTTCGAACAGGACGCGGCCGCGCGCCTTGGGCAACAGGCCCGACAGCGCCAGCAGCGTGGTGGACTTGCCGGCGCCGTTGGCGCCGACCAGGGCGGTGATCTCGTTGGCGTTCAGGTCCAGGTCGATGCCGCGCACGGCTTCGATGTGGCCGTAGTTGACTTCGAGTCCGCGGACTTCAAGCATTGCGCTCATTGTGCAGCCTCCGCGCAACGCGCTACGGTATTCATCTTGGGAGCAGCCCGGCGACTCATTTGGCGGCCTCCACTTGTTCGGTGTCTTCGTCGTCTTCGCGGCCCAGATAGGCCTCGATGACCTGCTCGTTGTTGCGGATTTCGTCGGGGCCGCCGCAAGCGATGATCTTGCCGAAGTTCAGCACCGCGATGCGTTCGCACAGGCCCATGACGAAGCGCATGTCGTGTTCGATCATCAGGATGGTGTAGCCGCGATCCCGAATGGCCAGGATCTCGCGCATGAGTTCGGCGCGTTCGCCGGTATTCATGCCCGCGACCGGCTCGTCCAGCAGCAGCAGCTTGGGCTCGGTGGCCAGCGCGCGCGCCAGCTCCAGGCGGCGCTGTTCGCCGTAGGACAGGTTGTCGGCCAGATCGTTTGCCTTGTGATCCAGGCGCATCCACGTCAGCAATTCGTGCGCGCGCTCGCGGGCACGTTTTTCGTGCTCGCGGTAACCCGGCAGGCCCAGCAGCAGGCTGGGAAAGCCGTAGTTCATGTGCCGATAGGCGCCCACCACCACGTTTTCCAGCAGCGTCATCTCTTTGAAGAGACGAATGTTCTGGAACGTGCGGGCGATGCCCATGCGCGTGATGCTGTGCGGCTTCTTGGACAGGACGCTTTGGCCGTTGAACGTGATGGTGCCGCCGCTGGGCGGCAACAGGCCGGTGATCAGGTTGAACACCGTGGTCTTGCCGGCGCCGTTCGGGCCGATCAAACCGAAGATGGAACCCTCGGGCACCGACAGGTTGACGTCATGCAGCACATGCAGGCCGCCGAAGCTCTTGGAGACGGAAGAAAGCTCAAGCATGGCGCTTGCCCCCCTGGCCGCCCCGGCCTTGACGCATCCAGCGCTTGAAGCGCGCCGGATCCCAGATGCCTTGCGGCAGGAACAACACAATCACCACCAGAATCACTCCGTTGGCGACCAGGCGCAGATCCGCAAAACCGCGCAGCAGCTCGGGCAACACGGTAATGATGAAGCTGCCCAGCACGGGACCGGCCAAACCGCCGATGCCGCCCAGGATGGCCATGGTCAGGATTTCAACGCCACGGTCGAAACCGTATTCATTGGGACCGATGAAGAAGGTCAGGTGCGCGTTCAGGGCGCCGGCCAGACCCGCGATCATCGCGCCGGCCACGAAGGCCAGCATCTTGTTGGCGCGCACGTCGATGCCCATCAGGCCGGCCGCCGTTTCGTCGCCCCGAATGGCGTCGAACGAGCGTCCGATCTTGGAGGCGCGCACGCGCCACAGCACGAACAGCACGATGACGACCGCCAGCACCACATGCCACCACTGCGTCAGCTGCGGGATGCCGTTCAGCCCCAGCGCGCCGCCGGTAATGGATTCGGTGTTCAGGATGGTGACGCGCACCACTTCGCCAAAGCCCAGCGTGGCCATGGCCAGGTAGACCCCGGACAGGCGCAAGGTTGGCAAACCGATCAACGCCGCCACCAGCGCGGGCGCGGCCATGCCCCCGGCCAGCGCAACCGAGAACGGCGCGTCGTAGTTCATGGTGAGCAGCGCGGCGGTGTACGCCCCGATGCCCATGAAGGCGGCGTTGGCCATGGCCAGCATGCCGCAGGCCAGGGTCAGCCAGATGGAGAGGGCCAGCAATGCGTTGGTGCCCAGCGTAAGCACCAGGTTGCCGTAAATGGCCCAGAAGTTTTCGAATCCGCTCATTCTTTAAGCCTTGCGTTGAACCACTTTGCCGAACAGACCTTGCGGGCGCACCAGCAGGATCAGGAACAGCAGGCCGAAAGCCACCGCGTCGCGCATGGTGGAGCCGATGTAGGCCACCGACAGCACCTCGGCGAATCCCAGGAACAGACCGCCCAGCATGGCGCCGCGTATGTCGCCCATGCCGCCCAGGATGATGACCGCGATGCCCTTGTGCAGCATCGGCTGGCCCATCAGCGGGAACAGTGCGTTCGAATACAGGCCGATCAGCACGCCGGCCACGCCACCCAGGGCGGCGGCGGCGAACGAGGTCGTGACGAACAGCTTTTCAACGTTGATGCCAAGCAGCCACGCGGCCTTGGGCGATTCGGCGATGGCGCGCAGCGCGCGGCCGAACTGCGTGCGGCGCATGACGTACATCAGCACGGCCATCAACGCGAACGACAGGAAGATGATGCCCAGCTCGATCACGGTCAGGTGCAGGCCGGCGACCTCGATCACTTCCTCGGGCACGGTACCGTGCGGAAAGCGCAGGTTGCTGGCGCCAAAGATGCTCTGGGCGCCGTTATTCAGGATGATGCCCACGCCAATCGTGGCGATCATGGGGATCAAGTGGGGTGCGTTGCGCTTGCGCAGCGGCTTGAGGACCAGGTAATCGATGATGACCCCGGTGAAGCCGGCCACAAAGAACGCGACCATCAGCGCCGCCCACAAGGGCAGGCCGAATTGCTGAACCACGAACAGTGCCGCGTAGGCGCCAACCATGAAGACGGCGCCATGCGCCAGGTTGATCACCCCGAGCACGCCGAAGATCAGCGTGAAGCCCAGCGCGAACAGTGCATACACACAGCCCAGCGACAAGGCATTGACGAATTGTTGTTCGAACATGATGGGACTTTCCAGATCTATGAGGGCCCCATGCAGCGCCCACTGCATGGCCTGACGCCGCCCGCGAAGACGGCATGGCTTTTATTGGGACGGCCCTGCGATAAAAAGCGCCTTGCGGCCAGCCTGTGGGCTGGCCGCAAGGCGCATCCCCCCGCGCGGGGATGCGTAGCGCTTACTTTTCGATGACGTACTTGCCGTCCTTGGTCACGCTGACGATCGGCGCCTGGTCGGCGTCGTAGCCGGCGGGCTTGCCGGCGCGGTCGTTGGCTTGGCGGAACTTGAACGCGCCGGTGGCGCCGGTCCAGGTCACGGACGGCAGCGCGTCGCGCAGCGCGGCACGGTCCTTGGGCAATTCGCCGGTGATCTTGGTGTTCTTCAGTGCCTGGGCCACGATGTACATGGCGTCATACGACTGAGCCGCGAACTGGTCCGGCGAACCGTTGAACTTGGCCTTGTAGGCGTCGATGAACTTGACGTTCTCGGGGGCCTTGTTCTCGATCGACCACGGGCTGCCGATCCACAGATTGTTCGATGCGCCGCCAGGGGCCAGGTCGAAAATCTTGACCGAGTTCATGCCGTTGCCGCCGATGACCGGCACGTTCAGGCCCAGTTGGCGCGCTTGCACCATGATCGGGGCGCCTTCGGCCAGCAGTGCGGACAGCACGATGGCGTCGGGGTTGGTGCCCTTGATCTTGGTCAGCTGGGCCTTGAAGTCCACGTCGCCCTTGGCGAACGTTTCGGTCGTGGTGACCGGGATCTTCTGGTCTTCCAGCGCCTTCTTGAAGTTGTCGTAGCCGCTCTTGGTGAAGACGTCGTCGTTACCGTAAAGCACGGCCACGTTCTTCAGGCCGGTCTTTGCCTTGACGGTGGAAATCGTGGCCGGCAGCACGTCGGCTTCGGTGACCGAGTTGCGGAACACGTAGTTGCCGATGGACGTGATGCCATCGGCGGTGTTGGACGTGCCGAAGGCGACCGTCTTGGCCGCTTGCGCGATCGGGTCAGCGGCTTGGGCCGAGTTGGACAGCGTCGGGCCAAAGACCATCAGGACGTTGTCTTTGAAAATCAATTTCTTGAAGACGTTGATGGCTTCTTCTTTCTTGCCTTGTTCGTCTTCGACAACCAGCACCAGCTTGTTGCCGTTGATGCCACCCGCAGCGTTGATTTCATCAGCGGCAAGCTGGAAACCATTACGGATCGACACGCCGTACTGGGCGGCGCCGCCGGACAGGGCTTCTGCCACGCCCAGCTTGATGTCAGCCGCGTGCGCAGCCGGGACGATACCAGCGGCGATCAGCGCAGCCAGCAGCTTCTTGGTCTTGGATTGCATGGTTGATACCACCTTAAAGTCTGTCTCGGAATATTGGTAATCCGGGCTGGTGTAATCCCGCCGGATTGACGTCATATGCCGCCTAAAGGCGCCATGATTGCGCGTCAAGACCCGGGATATTACTCCTTTGTATCAGGCCGAAACTCGAATGTGGTTCGAGAAAAGCCCGAAAACCGCCCATTTTTTTGTAAAAAATGCGCTATTACTAGCAAAAACCCTACTTTGCACCGAATGCCATTCGGCGTCCGGCGCCCTCCTTCTACCGTCCCGACAACGCCACGGCCACGTACTGGCCGTAAGCATTTTCGGTCAGGCGGAACCACGGCATTGCCCTGTCGCGAAAGCCCATGTAACTGTCGTGTATTGCCTTGAATTTCGGGTCTTTGGCCGACAAGTCCTTGTAGACCTGTTGCGTGGCCTCGAATGCCACGTCCATGATGGATCGCGGAAAAGCGCGCACTTGCACGCCGCTTGCCGCCAGTTGCGCCAGCGCTGCCGGGTTGCGCGCGTCGTAGCGGGCAGTCAGCGACACGTGAGCAGCCAACGCGGCGGCCTGCACGATGGACTGGTAATGCTTGGGCAGCTTGTTCCAGGCGTCGTCATTGATATATAGCGACAGCTGCTCGCCGGGCACCCACCAGCCGGGTCCGTAGTAATACTTAGCTACTTTATTGAAGCCCAGCTTGGCGTCGTCATAGGCGCCCGCCCCCGCGATGGCTTGCAGCCCTTCTTTGTCGAAGGCCTGGGCAAGCGGCACCTGGGTGACCGGCTGCGGCGCTACGCCCAGCCGGGCTAGCACGTCCGCGCCAAGGCCGGAGACGCGCATTTTCAGGTCTTTCAGGTCAGCCTGGCGCTTGATTTCCCGCGTGTACCAGCCGCCCATCTGGGCGCCGGTATTGCCCAGCGGGAAGTTGATGATCTTTTCGGGTTTGAACAGTTCGCGGGTCAGGCGCAGGCCGTCGCCCTCGCTCATCCAGGCGTTCATCTGGCGCGCCGTCAGCCCGAAGGGCACGGCGGCATCGAAGCAAAAGGCGGGGTTCTTGGCGTGATAGGCGCGCGACGAGCCGTGTCCGCATTCCACCTTGTTGGTGGAGACGGCTTCAAGCAGGTCGGCGGCCGGTACGATTTCGCCTTCCGGGAAATGACGGATATTGAACTTGCCGCCGGTGGATTCCGTGACGAACTTGCAAAACTGTTCGCCTGCGCCGATGCGCAAGTCCAGCGCGCTGGGAAATGCAGAGGCAAGGCGCCAGCTCAAGGACGGCATGTCTTGCGCGAACGCAGGCGCGCTGACGGCGGCGCCGGTTGCAACGGCGCCCAGTCCGGCATGCTTCAAGAATGAACGTCGTTGCATCGCAATGCTCCTCAGCAGCTTCGGGGTACGTCGAGCAATACCCGCCGGATATTACACGGTGAGGCCGTGCCGGGCGCTAGAGGAATTCCCCAGCCGCGCGGCCCCCATCCCAATGCATTCGGCAGGATGGATGAGCGCGCCCGCGAGCGCGCTCATGGCTCAGGTGCCGGCGATGGCCATTTGCTCGATCAGGATCGAGCCGGTGGTCTTCGTGCCGCGCGAAATGGTGTCCGCGCCCACCGCAACGATCTGCTGGAACATGTCGGCCAGATTGCCGGCGATAGTGATTTCCTGCACCGCGTGCTGGATCTTGCCGTTTTCCACCCAGTAGCCAAACGCACCGCGCGAGTAATCGCCGGTGACGTAGTTGACGCCCTGACCGATCAGTTCGGTGACCAGGAAGCCCGTGCCCATCTTCTTGAGCATGGCTTCGAAGTCGTCGCCGCGCTTGGTCAGCGTGGAGCTGAACACCAGGTTGTGCGAGCCGCCGGCGTTGCCGGTGGTGGCCATGCCCAACTTGCGCGCGGTGTAGCTGGACAGGAAGTAGCCTTCCAGCACGCCGGCCGACACGACGTTGCGGCGGCGGGTACGCACGCCTTCGTCGTCAAACGGCGAACTGCCCATCGCGCCGGGGATGTGCGGGTCTTCGGTCAGGTTGATGTGCTTGGGGAAAATGGGCTTGCCCAGCGCGTCCAGCAGAAAGCTGGCCTTGCGATACAGCGCCCCGCCGTTGACGGCTTGCGTCAGTGCGCCGACCAGGCCCAGCGCCAGGGGCGCTTCGAACAGGACAGGGAACTTGCCGGTGCGAATGCGGCGGGCCGACAGGCGCGACAACGTGCGTTCGGCGGCGTAGCGGCCAATGGCTTCGGGCGATGCCAGGTTGGCCGGATCGCGTTCGGACGTGTACCAGTAGTCGCGCTGCATGCCGTTGCCCCGGCCGGCGATAGGCGCCACGGACAGGCTGTGGCGCGAATACGGGTAGCCGCCCATAAAGCCACGGCTGTTGCCCATGACGAACTGGCCTTCGTAGGTGCCCACGGTGGCGCCATCGGTATTCGTGATGCGCGGATCGACGTCACGCGCCGCGCGTTCGGCGCGCAAGGCGAGTTCGGCGGCTTCCTCAGTGGACACCGTCCAGGCGTGGTGCAGGTCCAGGTCGGGGAATTCCGTGGCCAGTTGGTCGGCGTCGGGCAGGCCGGCGGCCGGATCGGCGGCGGTGTGGCGGGCGATGTGCCAGGCGGCTTCGACCGTCTGGCGCAGGGCGGCTTCAGAGAAGTCGGACGTCGAGGCCGACCCGCGGCTTTGGCCGGCGTAGACCGTCAGGTCCAGCGAGCGATCGCGTGTCTGCTCAACGGTTTCGATGTCGTTCTTGCGGACCGAGACCGACAGCCCCAGGCTTTCCGAGACTTCCGCCGCCGCGTCCGAAGCGCCAATCTGGCGCGCGTAGGCGAGGGTTTGCTCAACGAGTTCGGAAAAACGCGCGTGATTCGCCGCCAGCGGCAAGGATGAGGAGGTTTTAACCATTGCTGTCCAATTTGCAGAGACGGTTATCATAGCCAAGTCTGTCATTGCGCAGTTTTCCATGAATTCCCATACTGAAGAAGAATCCGTCGACGACGGTTACGACGAGAACGGCTACGACCGTCCCAGCAAGTCCCAGGTCAAGCGTGAAATGCACGCCTTGCTGGACCTGGGCAAACAGCTGATCGAACTGTCCCCCGACCGCCTCAAGCAATTGCCGCTGGCCGAGCGCCTCTATGAGGCAATCCGCACGGCGCAGCGCACGACGGGCCGCGAAGGCCGCCGCCGGCAGATCCACTTTGTGGGCAAGCTGATGCGCGACGCGCCCGCCGACGAGATCCGCGCCCAGCTGGATGTGTGGGAAAACGGCTCGCGCGAAGAAACCGCCGCCATGCACCGGCTGGAAGCCCTGCGCGACCGCCTGCTGGACGACGACGACACGTTGACCAAGCTGCTGGCGAACAACCCACAAGCGGATGCGCAGCAATTGCGCACGCTGATCCGCGCCGCGCGCAAGGAAAAGCTGGGCAATGCCTCGCTGCTGCAAGGCCAGGAGCCGCAAAAGAAGCACTATCGCGCGCTGTTCCAGGCCTTGAAGACCTTGACGCTCTGATTCCCCCTTTTGATTTTTTTCGGCCGTCCATGAACGCTTCCAACGACCTGCTCGACTGCATCGAGATCGAAACCGCCTCCAACCCCACGCACGCCGTCATCTGGCTGCACGGCTTGGGCGCGGATGGCAACGACTTCGCCCCCATCGTGCCGGAACTGGACCTGCCCGCAGGGCTGGGCGTGCGCTTTGTATTTCCGAACGCGCCGGTGCAGCGCGTGACGATCAACAACGGCATGTCGATGCGGTCCTGGTATGACATTTTGGTCATGGACCTGGTCCGTGTGGAAGACGCCAAGGGCATCCGCGCTTCCGAAGCCGCCATCCACAAGCTGATCGCGCGTGAAAACGCGCGCGGCATCCCGACGTCGAACATCGTGCTGGCGGGCTTCTCGCAAGGCAGCGCGATGACCTTGCACACCGGCTTGCGGCTGACCGAAAAGCTGGCGGGCATGATGGCGCTGTCGGGCTATCTGCCGCTGCTGAACACGGCCGAAGCCGAACGCCACAGCGCCAACCACGCCACGCCGATCTTCATGGCGCATGGCCTGCACGACCCGGTTGTGTCGCTGGCGCGCGCCGAGGCGTCGGTGACGGAATTGAAGCGCCTGGGCTATGACGTGCGCTGGCACACGTATCCAATGCCGCATTCGGTGTGCGCCGAAGAAGTCCGCGATATCTCGGCGTTCTTGAATAGCGTGCTTGCCTGAAGCAGCGGTGATGTTCAGGCGCGCGCCGGGCTTGCCGCCCCGCCGCGCCTGATCTTGCCGGCTGCCGGGACCCGCTTGCGGCACGCCGCCGTGGCCTGGGCACTGCCCCCGGCAAGCCGGCTCCAGCCCCCTGCCGATAATCCGGCAAAAACCCCTTTGGTATACCAAGTGGTATTCAAGCCCTGAATTTTCCGGGCTGCGTCGGCGCTCGTCCATATAGAAAAACGCCAATCCCAAAAAGCTTGTCTACGCCCGCTGCTTGAATATAGTATTCGATCCATGCCTTGTCGGCCCGGGCTGCTGGTGTTCGGGCTTCCCTGTTGTTGCTGTCGATTCAACCCCATTGGCCATGCTGCGCCGGGTTTCGGCGTGCCATATAAGACGCAGGAGAAAGTCCCGTGAAATCCATGCCACTTCCCCGCCTGGCGGGCGCGGCGCTGCTTGCGCTGTTTGCTCCCTTGGCCGCCCAGGCCCAAGCCCTGAATCCCCCCGTGAAGGTGCGCTACGAAGAAGTGGTGCGATCCGTGCTTTACGTGCCCAAGTACGTGGCCCTGTCACAGGGATACTTCAAGGACGCCGGACTGGACGTGTCCATGAAAACCTCGCAGGGAACCGACAAGGGCATGACCGCCCTGCTATCGGGCAGCGCCGATATCGTGCTGATCGGGCCCGAGGCTTCCATCTATGTGCAGAACAGCGAATCGCCGGTCAAACCGAAGATCTTTGCCGGGCTGACCGCCACCGATGGCTTCTTCCTGCTGGCGCGCAAGCCGGTCGACAAGTTTGACTGGTCGATGCTCAAGGGCAAGGAAGTCATCGGGTTTCGACCCGGCTCGAACCCCATCGTGTTCCTGGAAACCGCGTTGCGCAAGCATGGCCTGGATCCGCAGAAAGACGTCAAGCTGCTGAACAACATCGGCATCCCGGCGCGTGCGGGCGCCTGGATGGCGGGCCAGGGCGAATACGGCATCTTCCTGGAGCCCGAGGCCGGCGAGCTGGTGCGCAACGGCAAGGGGTACATCGTCGCGTCGGTGGGCCATGAAGTCGGCCAGGTGGACTACACCGTCTTCACCGCCACCGACAAATACATCCGCGACAACCCCAAGGTCATCCAGGCCTGGACCAATGTGGTGGCGCGCGCCGAGAAGTACGTGAAGGACACGCCGGCCGCAACGCTGGCGCCGCAGATCATGACGTTCTTCCCGGGCATGGACCAGGGCGCCGTCACGGAAGCCATCGAGCGCTACAAGCAATACCAGATCTGGAAGACGTCGCCACTGGTCACCGCCGAGGCCATGAACAAGTTGCAGGACATGCTGATTGCCAGCGCCGTCATGAAGGACTCCGCCCGCGTGAAATACGAGGACGTGGTGGTGGCCGACTTTGCCAACAAGGTGCAGTAATGGGAGCCGCCATCCATAACCTGAAGCCGGCCACCGCCACCGCAAAAATCGAGCTGCGCGACGTCTGCCTGTCGTACTTCACGACCGATGGCGAAACCGAGGCGCTGTCGAACGTGTCGTTCTCGCTGGCGCCGGGCGAATTCGTCAGCCTGATCGGCCAAAGCGGATGCGGCAAAAGCACCTTGCTGTCGTTGATTGCGGGCCTGATTCCGCCCACATCCGGCGCCGTCATGGTCGATGGCCACAGCGTGACCAAGCCGAACCCGCGCATCGGCTACATGTTGCAGCAGGACTATCTGTTTGAATGGCGCACCATCCTGGACAACGTGATGCTGGGTGCCGAGATCCAGGGCCGGCGCGATGCGCGCAGCGAGGCGCGCGCCGTGCACATACTTGAAAAGTGCGGGCTGGGCGCGTTCCTGACGCACACGCCGCGACAGCTGTCGGGCGGCATGCGACAACGCGCCGCGCTGGCGCGCACGCTGGTCACCGAACCGGACGTGATTTTGCTGGACGAGCCGTTCTCGGCGCTGGATTCGCAGACACGCCTGGCCATCTCGGACGAAGTCGTGGACATCCTGCGGCGCGAGGGCAAGACGGTGGTGCTGGTCACCCACGATATCGGTGAAGCCATCGCCATGACGGATCGCGTCATCGTGCTGTCGCGCCGCCCCGGCCGGCTGAAAAGCCAGTACCGCATCCACTACGGCGACGGTGCCCGTCCCACGCCCTTCCAGGCGCGCTCGCGGCCGGAATTCAACGCCTATTTCAAACAGCTCTGGGATGAGCTGGACGTCCACGTGGAGGGTTGACCGATGAATTCCCCCGTTGCCAACACCGTTCCCCTGCGCGCCGTACCCGCGCCCAGCGCCAAATACCTGGACTACCTGCGCCGGGACCGCGCCAAGAAACGCAATATCCGGCTAAGCCAGGCGTTGTTGCTGATCGTGTTCCTGTGCGCCTGGGAAATCCTGCCGCGCATGCACATCGTGAACCCGCTGCTGACCAGCTACCCCAGCGCGCTGTGGCCCACCTTTATCGACCTGTGGAACAACGGCCATCTGGCCAAGCACATCATGACCACGCTGTCGGCCACGCTGGTCGGCTTCACCCTGAGCATGGCGATCGGCATCGTGGTGGCGGCCGCGCTGTGGTGGTCGGACTTCCTGTACAAGGTGCTGGACCCTTTCCTGGTGGTGGCCAATGCCATGCCCAAGATTGCCTTCGTGCCGATCTTCTATCTGTGGCTGGGGTCTGACTACGCCGTGTACGGCATGGCCGTCGCTATCGCGGTGTTCGTCACCATCATGGTCGTGTACGCGGGCTTTCGCGGCATCGACCAGAACAAGGTCAAGCTTGCTCACACCTTTGGCGCCAGCCGCTGGCAGGTGCTGACCAAGGTAGTGCTGCCGGGCAGCGTGCCCACGTTGATCGCGGCCGTGAAGATGAACATCGGCCTGGCCCTGGTGGGCGTGATCGTGGGCGAATTCCAGTCGGCCGATTCCGGGCTGGGTTTTCTCATCATGAACGGCAGCCAAGTGTTCAAGCTGAACATCGTCATGACGGCAATTGCCATGCTGGCGCTGATCTCCAGCGTGATGTACCTGATCATCTATCGCGTCGAAGCCGCCGTGGCGCGGCGCTACGGCTAAGGAGGCGTCATGGAATTTCCGCAATGGGTACAAGACCGCGTCGTGGCCCGGCAAGGTTGCCTGCATCCCTACGACACCCTGCCGGCAGCGCGCTGCGCGGTGGTCGTGATCGACATGCAGCAGTACTTCACCCTGCCCGGCTATCAAGGCGAATGCGCCCCGGCGCGTGACATCATCGCGCCGATCAACCGGCTGTGCGACACGGTGCGCGCGGCGGGCGGGACGGTAGTGTGGGTGCAGACGGCGTCGGACAACGCCGATGCGTTCTGGTCGCATCACCACGGGGTGATGCTGACGCCCGAACGCAGCAAGCGGCGCCTGGAAACGCTGCGCCGCGATTCGCCGGGGTTTCAATTGCACCCCGACCTGCACGTGGACGATGCCGACCCGCGCGTCGTCAAGCGCTTCTACAGCGCCATGGCGACGGGCTCGTCAGAGCTTGAACCGCTGCTGCGCGGGCTGGGCGTGGATACGCTGCTGATCACCGGCACCGTCACTAACGTGTGCTGCGAATCCACCGCGCGCGACGCGATGATGCGCGACTTTCGCACCATCATGGTCGACGACGCGCTGGCGGCGGTCACGCCGGCCGAACACGAACATGCCTTGCAGGGCTGGATGCTGTTCTTTGGGGATGTGCTGTCGGTGGACGAGGTCACGGCGCGGCTGACGCCGGCCGAGGCGGTGCGGAAAACCGCCTGACGGCGACGGCGCGTCGGGCTACACCCGGCAACAGGCGGCGCGTCATCGGCGGCCAGCCCAAGCCCGACCAAGCCAGGCCGGGCCGGGCCGAGCCGGGCCAAGCTGGGCCAACCCGATGCGCTACCGTGTCGGCGCCTAGGCCAGGCCCAGCCACACGCGCCGCATCGTCGGGTCTTCCGGGTCGGCGTCGTTGGTAAAGCCCAGGCTGGTCATCAGCGCCAGCATGGGCCGGTTGGTCGACAGCACCAGGCCATCGATGTATTCCAGCCCCTGCTCGCGCGCGGCGTCGATCAGCGCCGTCATCAGCTGGCGGCCCAGGCCGCGCCGCTGCCAATCATCGCCGATCACCAGCGCGTATTCCGCGCCGCGCCCGTCCGGGTTGCGCAGATAGTGGGCAAAGCCCACGATCACTTCGCGCGGATGGCCGCGGTTGGCCGGGTTGGGCACCTGCGTGGCCGCCACCAGCGCCAGTTCGCGGTGGTAATCCACCTGCGTATAACGCGACACCATGCGCGGTGTCAGCTCACGCATCATCGACACAAAGCGCATATAGCGCGACCGTTCGGACAAGCCGCGAATGAACTCCTGCAAGGCCTCGCCGTCTTCCGGGCGGATGGGGCGCAGCACCCACGGAATGCCGTCATTGAATCGGCGCACGTGCACCAGCCGCGTGGGATACGGATGGATCGCCATATGCGGATAACCGGACGTCTGCGGCGTTTCACAGCCCGGCGTTTCGGTCAGCATCATCCGCAGCCCGCCCGCGCGCAGATGGGTTTCACCGGCGTAGAGGGGGTCGATATCCAGCGTTTCGATGTCGGGCAATTCCGACACCATTTCAGACACCAGCACCACCGCCTGTTGCAGCGACTCGGCCGCCATGTGGCCCACGCGCGGCGCCAGCACACGGCGCCACAGCCGGCTGCGTTCGATCAGCTGACGGGCCAGGAAGCCGTTGAGCGGCGGCAGATCCATGCCGCGATCGGCCACGGACAGCACCGCGTCGGGCCCGCCCGCGCCAAAGCGGATGACAGGGCCAAACTGCGGATCGCGCCGCACTCGGATCGCCATGGGGCGGGATTCGGGTTCGGCGGACGCCACCTCCACCGGCATGTCGCGCAGCGGCACGTAGAACAGGCCAAGCAAGGTCCGGATTTCGGACGTATTCAATTCACGGCGGCAATCCGCCCGCACGCGCGCGATGAGTTCGCGCGCGGCGGCCAGGTCGGGCACGTGGGTGGGGGGTTCTTGCGGTTGCGTTTGCAGCAGCAGCTGCTGGTTGTAGTGGTGCGAGGCCAGCACGCCGAAGGCGTCGGCGGCCGATTCCGGCGTACGAAACGCCGACGTGCCCGCATCGTCCAGCATGCGGCGCAGCGGTCGCATGCCGGCGTCGCCCATGAAGCAGGTGACGACGGGCTTCTTCGCGCTGGGCGCAATCTGCGCCAGCTCGCGCGCCACGGCGGGCATGTCGGCCAGCGCGTCAGGCGCCAGCAGCACCAGCACGCCATCCACGCCCGTGTCGTCCAGCACCGTTTCCAGAATGGCGCGGATGCGTTCGGGCGTCAGCGGCGTGTAGGTAATGACGGGGTTGTCGCAGGCGGCGTCGGGCTCCAGCATGGCCTGAAGCGCGCGGCGGGTGGTGGGCGCCAGGTCGGCGCGCAGCACGGCGGCGTCGGGGCCGATCAGGTCCATGGCCAATTGCGGAGGCCCGCTGCCGTTCGAGATCAGCGCCACGCGCCGGCCCTTGGGGCGGCGCGTATAGCCCAGCACTTTCACGGCCGAGAACAGCTGCACGAAGTAGCGCACACGCACCGCGCCCGCGCGGCGCAGGGCGGCGTCGAAAATGGCGTCGGCGCTGTCGGCATCGGACCGACCCGCCTTGAGCACGATGACGGGCTTTACGCTGGCCGCGGCGCGCAGCGCGCTCATGAATTCGCGCGCCGGCCCCACGTCTTCCAGGTACAGCACGATGCTGTCGGTGCGCGGATCGCTGGCCAGGTAATCCAGCACTTTCGACAGCCCCACCACCGCTTCGTCGCCCAGCGACACGGCGGTGGAAAAGCCGATGTGCACGTCTTCGGCCCAGTCCATGACGGCGGCCATGATGGAGCGCGACTGCGCCACCAGCGCCACGCGCCCCGCGCGTGCCAGCACTGGGTGCTGGCTGAAGTTCAACCCGGCATGCGGCCGCTGCGCGCCAAACGAGCGCGGCCCCAGCAGTTCGCAGCGGTTCTCTTCCGCCCACGCGCGGCACAACGCCCAGGTGCCGCGCGGATACGGGTCAGGCAGTTCGTGCGGCAACAGGATCACGGCGCGCGGCGCCAGCGGCGACAGGCGGCGCAGCGTTTCCGGCAGCACGGCGGGCGACACGCAAACCAGGGCCAGATCAGGTCGCGCCCCCGCCGCCAGGCCTTCCAGGGCGGCGGGCAATTCCGGCGCGGCGCCCGCCTGGCAATCGACCACCGTGGTCTTCGCCTTGAGCGCGGGCGACAGAGAGCCCGCCGCCGGCAGTGGCCGGTCGGCAACGATCACCAGCGAACTGGGTTCGAACATGGGGGCAAGCGCGTGTCGCAGCATAGGGGGTACGCCCTAATCTAAAATACCGTTCATCGTAACAAGACAAGCCCGCCGTCCGCTTGATGTGGACCCAGCCTGACGCCGCTTTTGTGGCGCCGCAGCCGCTATCATTGCCACCTATGACTTCCAACGCCACCTCCCCCATTCGTACGCGCTTCGCGCCTTCGCCCACGGGCTTTCTGCATTTGGGCGGCGCGCGCACCGCGCTGTTCTCCTGGGCGTTCGCGCGCCACCATCAAGGCACGTTCGTGCTGCGCATCGAAGACACGGACGTCGAGCGGTCCACGCCGGAAGCGGTCGAGGCCATTCTGGACAGCATGCAGTGGTTGGGCATGCAGCCCGATGAAGGCCCCTTCTATCAAATGCAGCGCATGGACCGCTATCGCGAAGTGGTCGCGCAGATGCTGGCCGCCGGCACTGCCTACCACTGCTACAGCTCGCCCGAAGAAGTGGAAGCCATGCGCGAAGCCGCCCGCGCACGCGGCGACAAGCCGCGCTATGACGGCACGTGGCGCCCTGAGCCGGGAAAGACGCTGCCCGCCATCCCCGAAGGCCGCAAGCCGGTGGTGCGCTTCAAGAACCCGCAAGAAGGCGCCACGTCCTGGAACGACATGGTCAAAGGCACCATCAGCTTCGACAACACCGAACTTGACGACCTGATCATTGCGCGCCCGGACGGCACGCCCACGTACAACTTCTGCGTCGTGGTCGATGACTGGGACATGGGCATCACGCACGTGTTGCGCGGTGACGATCACGTCAACAACACGCCGCGCCAGATCAACATCCTGCGCGCGCTGGGCGCCACGCTGCCCGAATACGGCCACGTGCCCATGATCCTGGGCCCGGACGGCGAAAAGCTGTCCAAGCGCCACGGCGCGGTCAACGTCATGGAATATGACAACGACGGCTACCTGCCCGAGGCCATGATCAACTACCTGGCCCGCCTGGGCTGGAGCCACGGCGACGACGAGCTGTTCTCGCGCGAGCAGCTGGTGTCCTGGTTCGACACCAAGCACCTGTCGAAGTCCGCGTCGCAATGGGACCCGAAGAAGCTGAACTGGGTCAACGCGCACTACATCAAGCAGATGGACAACGCGGAACTGGCAGAACGCGTGGCGCCGCGCGTGGCGAACCGGGGCGGCCACCCTGAAAAAATCGACCTGCCGGGCGTGATGGGCCTGCTGAAAGACCGCGCTGAAACGCTGGAACAATTGGCCGATGGCGCGATGCTGTTCTGCGCGCCGTTCGCACCGGCCGCGCCGGAACTGGTCGAGCAGCACCTGACTGCCCCCGCGCGCGAAGCGTTGGCGGACTTTGCCCAGCGCGCGCAAGACACCGACTGGACCCGCGAGGCCCTGTCGGCGCTGATCAAGGCCGTGCTGGCCGACCGTGGCATGAAGATGCCGCAACTGGCGATTCCGCTGCGCGTGGCGGTGACGGGTCAAACGCAAACCCCGGCCGTCGACGCCGTGCTGGCCCTGCTGGGCAAGCAGACGGTGCTGGCCCGCTTGGCTGCGATCTAAGCAGGACGGACTTCAAGCCGGGCCGGGCAAGGCTGGTCCGACTCAGCACAGACCTGTTGAACCAGATCGGCTTAGCCAAGGCGATCGGGGTCGAATCCGATATGTTGGCCCCAAGACGGCGTTCCGAGTTTTCGGAACGCCGTTTTTTCGTTTTGCTATCGGCTTGCTATCGGCTTGCTATTGGCGGGCCGTTGGCGGGCTATTGGCGGGCGATTTTTTACATTTGGCGCCGCCGGCGAGCGGGCCAGGGGTGGGCTCTGGGGTGGGCGGCGTACTTAAAAAAAAAAAAAGAAGAAGAGACAGGGGG
>NZ_LBHW02000022.1:0-88531 GCF_001005835.2 Achromobacter sp. LC458 | reverse complement strand
CGTTCAAAATGTCTGAACTGCGAAGGAGCGAGACTATAGCACAAGTTTCGGGTCGGTCATGAAGGCGACTCAAACGTCGCCGCATAGGGTGCCGCCGGCCGGGGCTTCCTCCTGCCTCTCTATATAGAGGACGCCCTTGGCGCGCCCCGCCCCTATATATATAGCGACAAAGCGTGGTCACGCTTATTGCCGGTGGAGACGTCTACCAGCGCAGATAGTCCACGTTGCGCAGGCGGGCCAGTTCGCGGTGCACGGTGGTTTCGTGAACCAGCCACTCCGGTACGCCGACGTCTTGCATGATGCGAGGGTCCATCTCGGCGGCCACGTTACGCATGCGAGACTGCACGCGCCACCAGCGGAATGCCGCCCACAGCAGCGGCCCCAACCCGGCGCCTGCCTGAAAGCTCGGGTGCGCGCCGGACCCGGTAGCCGGGAATGACCGTGAAACAGGTGAAAGTTGGGCAGACATGACCGTCTCCTTATTGCGTTTGACGATTCGGTAAGCGTAGCCGCCCAGATACCCGATGAAAATCCAATTGTTTTCGGCCTATTGGTCAGTTACGCTAACCACCCGCTCAATGCCCGAACATTCCGCCATGCGCCTCCCGCTCAACACCCTGCCCGCTTTCAGGGCCGTTGCCGAATTGCAGAACCTGCGCGCCGCCGCCGAGCGCCTGCATTTGACGCACAGCGCGGTCAGCCAGCAAATCAAGGGATTGGAAGAGCAGCTGGGTTTCGCGCTGTTTGAGCGCAGCGGACGCGGCATTGTCTTGAATAGCGCCGGCGCGGCGTTGTTGTGCAGCGTGCAGAGCGCGCTGGCCCTGCTGGACGAAGGCGTCATGGCGGCCGCCGCGTCGGCTACCGGTAGTGAACAACGGCTGCGCGTGTCGGTACTGCCGTCATTCGCTCAGCGTTGGCTATTGCCGCGCATGGCGCGTTGGCGCGCGCGCCATCCGGGCGTGTCGCTTGAAATCGAGACGTCCCAGCAGGTGGTCGATCTGGTTCGGGACGGATTTCATGCAGCCCTGCGATTTGGCCGCGGACCGTGGGCGGGCGTGGAGTCTGAACCGTTGTTCGACATGCCGTTGCCCTTGATCGCCTTGGCGTCGCCAGAAACCGCCGCGTCGCTGGAAGACGACACGGCGCAAACGCTGGCCCGCCAGCCGTTGCTGGGCGAGCGGGAAATGTGGCAACACTGGTTCAACGCGGCGGGTCTGCGCACGCTCGTTACGCCCGTCGCCACGTTCAACGACGCCGGCATGATGTTGCAGGCCGCCGAACAAGGGCTGGGCATCACTCTTGGCCGCGAGCTACTCGCGGCAGACGCGCTTTGCGCGGGACGGCTCGTGCGCGTGTCGCCCATGCGCGTGCACTATGAGCAGGCGCAGACCTACCACTTGGTTTATCCGCCAAGCCTGCGCGAGTGGGCGCCGCTTGTCGCGTTGAAACAGTGGCTGCACGAAGAGCTGGAGTTGTCCCGCTGCGCGCTGGTGACGCCTTCGTCCGACACCGACACGGACACGGGCACGGACGCGGGGCCAGCCCGCCAGTGACGCCGGCTTAAGCAGCTTTGCGCGTCGCCGGTTTGTCAGCCTGCATCGAGTCCGTTTCGTTGAAACGCTGGTGCCACGAAAAGGCCTCTTCCAGCAGATGCGGGGTTTGGCCGCCGTGCTGGCAAGCGCGATCAAAATAATTCTGCAATGCCGCACGGAGGGACGGGTGCACGCAATTCTGGATAATGACGCGGGCGCGTTCACGCGGCGCCAAACCGCGCAGGTCGGCCAGGCCGCATTCCGTGACCAGCACGTCGACATCGTGCTCGGTATGGTCCACATGGGAGACCATGGGCACCACGCTTGAGATATCGCCGCCCTTGGCCATCGACTTGGACACAAAGATGGCCAAGTGCGCGTTGCGCGCGAAATCGCCCGAGCCTCCGATGCCGTTCATCATGTGCGTACCGCCGACGTGCGTGGAATTCACGTTGCCGTAGATGTCGAATTCCAATGCCGTATTGATGGCGATAATGCCCAACCGACGAACGATCTCGGGCGCATTGCTGATCTCTTGCGGCCGCAGCACGATGCGTTCGCGGTAATGCTCCAGGTTTGCCAAGATCTTGTCGTACACCGGTTTGGACACGGTAATGGACGAGGCCGACGCAAACGCCAGCTTGCCCTGATCCAGCAACTCGATGGCGCTGTCTTGCAGCACTTCCGAGTACATCGTCAGCGCCTCGAAGTCCGATGATTCAAACCCGTGCAGCACGGCGTTGGCGATGGTGCCGATGCCGGCCTGCAACGGCAACAACGCATTGGTCAGGCGGCCGGCGTCGACTTCACCGCGCAGGAACGTATTGATATGCCCGGCGATGGCATTGGTTTCGTCGTCCGGCGGCAAGGCGTTGGATGGGCTGTCCGGCTCGTGTGTAATCACGATGGCGGCGATCTTGTCCGGGTCCACCTGGATGAACGGCTGGCCGATACGTTGATCGGCGGTCACCAGCCCGATGGGCTGGCGCGCGGGGCGGTCGGCGGGCACGTAGATGTCGTGCAGCCCTTCGATGGCAGCAGGGATACCCAGATTCAATTCGATGATGATCTGGTCAGCCTGCTGCGCGAACGACGCCGAATTGCCCACCGACATCGTCGGCACGATGGCGCCCGTTTCCGTAATGGCGGCCGCTTCGATAATCGCCACGTTGATCGGTCCGATATGGCCGGCTCGCAATTGCTCCACCGTTTCGGACAGATGCTGATCGATAAAGGCAATATCGCCCTGATTGATCTTGCGCCGCAACGTGGTGTCGACCTGGAACGGCATGCGGCGCGACAACACGTTTGCCTGGGCCAGCATCTTGTCGGTGTCATGCCCCAACGACGCACCCGTGATCAAGGTGATCGACAGCGGCTCGTGTTCGGCCCGGCTGGCCAGCGCGGCCGGCACGGACTTACAGTCGCCCGCACGCGTGAAACCGCTCATTCCGACGGTCATGCCGTCCTTGATCAGCAATGCCGCCTGGTCGGCGGACGTGATCCGGGCAAGCAGCCCGGGATGGCGAATACGGTCGGAATGCATGGTGTCTCCACATTTAAAGGCCAACGGCTTGCGGCCGGACGCAACCATGACGGCCTTGCGCGCCCGGGCGCCGTCTGACGCGGCGTTTCCCGATATCCCGGCACAGACACAGGCACATTGCCGCCGTCCGGGACGAATTTTTCGCAGTATAGGAAGGCGCGTTGAAATCTCGTAATGACTTAAAATCATCCAAATCAGTCGTTTTTTTCATCGTTTTAATGGTCATTGCGCCCACGAGCGCACCGGGAGCCTGCCGCCATGGACGTGCGCGCATTGCGGTATTTCGTTGAAACGGTCAGGCACGCCAGCTTCACGCAAGCGGCCAAGACGCTGTTCGTGACGCAATCCACCGTCAGCAAAATGATCCGCCAGCTGGAAGAAGAAGCGGGCACGCCGCTGCTCATTCGCGATGGGCACACCGCCCGGCCCACCGATACCGGGCGCGTGATGTACCTGCGCGGTTTGCAGGTGCTGGAGACCATGCGCCAACTGACCGAAGAACTGCGCCAGACCGCCGACGTGCGGCGGGGCGCGCTGGAAGTGGGTATTCCGCCGATGATCAACTTGCTGTTCACGCCGGTGGTCAAGCGCTTCCGAGAACTGCATCCCGGCATCCACCTGACCTTGCGCGAAGGCACCGGCCAAGCCGTCGAGGCGCTGGTCGCCAGCGGGGAACTCGAGGTAGGCGCCACCATCCTGCCCATTGCGCCCGACGGTGGGCTGGCCGCCCAGCCCTTCGGGCGCTACCCGATCTGGGTGATCGGGCCGCCAGATGCGCCCTGGGCGGGAAAGACGTCGCTGCCCCTTAGCGCCCTGCGCGACGCGCGGCTGCTGATCCCCACCGACGACTTCGCCATCACGCGTCGGCTGCGCCAGGCGTTTGCCGACGCGGGTTTTCAGCCCGGCATCGCCGCCCAAAGCGCGCACTGGGACTTTCTGGTGGCAATGGCGTCGGCCGGGCTTGGCGTGGCGCTGCTGCCTGAACCGCTGATGCAGCGCATCAAGACGCGCGGGCTCAGCACCGCCAAGTTGGCCAAGTCCGGCATGCAATGGGAGGTGGGCCATATCTGGTTGCGGTCCGGCTACCTGTCGTTCGCCGCGCGCGCCTGGCTGGAGGTGTGCGACGCGGTGTTGGGCAAGCCCAAAAAGTCCGGCACGAGGGGGCCGGCGCCGCGCGCCGATTGAATCCAAACGTTGGCCTGGTAAACAGGATTTTCGAAGGCGCCTGGGCTAGCGGCGGTGTCCAGGCCTTTCGGGCGGAATCCGGCCCTATTTATCCGGTGGGCAGAAGACTGACTTGCCACGCGGCAAAAGGAATTTTGAACCGGGGACACAGCACTATTTTTGTTGCAACGGCGGGGCTCGCGGCTTGTTATGCTGCCGCCTCGACGCGAGTGATTCGCCCCCGGAATATGACCCCCATCCCCTCCCCTTTTTTCCCCAGCCTGCGCCACGGGCGCATGCCCGCGTTCGCCGCCTTCCTCGCCGCGATACTGCTGTCGCTGTGCTTGATGCCCGCCTTCGCGGCGCCGCCGCCCAACCCTACTGAAACCGAGGCGGTGCTGGCTGCGGCTCGCAAGCAGATCGACGACATCCGCAAGCGTTTCACGGACGAGACCGACGACGCCGCCCTGGTCAAGCAACGCGGCGACGCGCTGGACATCCAGTCCAAGGCCGATGCGGCTACCGAAGCGCTGACCCCGCAACTGGCCAGCGTGACCGCCAGGCTGAGCGAGCTGGGCGCTCCGCCCGACGGCGCAAAAGAAGCGCCCGACGTGGCGGCGCAGCGCGCGCAACTGGAAAAGAACAGCCGCGCCCTGGACGCGCAGCTGAAGCTGGCCCGGCTGCTGTCCGTGGACGCCGGCCAAACCGCCGAACAGATTTCGGCGCAGCGGCGTACCCAATTCCAGGCGCGCATGGGCGAGCGCCGCGATTCCTTCCTGTCGAGCCAGTTCTGGACCGAATTCCGTTCCGAATTTCCGCGCGACCTGGAACGCCTGGAAGCCTTGGGTGACGACCTGTCCACAGCCATCGGACAGACACCGAAATGGGGCTGGCTGCTGTTGATTGCCATGGCCGCGCTGGTGATCGCACTTCGAATCTGGATCGGCCGCCTGATCCTCAAGCTGACCGCGACGCGCGTGCCGCCAGGCCGCCTGCGCCGCTCGTTCCTGGCCGTGGCGCAGGTGATGTTGTCGGTGGCGACGCCGGGCGTCATCGCCCTGCTGATCCATACCGGCCTGGACTGGAATTCGCAGCTGTCCGACAACACGGCCGCGCTGTTGGCCACGCTGGTAGCCACGGTCTGTTTCGGCGGCTACGTGTCGGGCCTGGGCAACGCGCTGCTGTCGCGCAACCGGCCGTCGTGGCGCTTGCCGCCTATCCATGACCTGGTCGCCGCGCGCTTGCACTGGCTGCCCAATCTGCTGGGCACGCTGGTCGTCATGATCTGGCTGGCCGAGCGCCTGCCCGTTTTGCTTAACGCCAGCCTGACGACGACCATCACGCTGACCGGCATCGTGGCCGTGTTGATCATGGCGACCATGAGCACGGTGCTGGCCATCGGCCGGCGCTTGCGGCGCAAGATCGTTCAGGAAAACGAGGCGCCCGCGCCCTTCTGGGTGTCGCTGTTGCTTGGCGCGGTCTGGGCCGTGCTGATCCTGGGCATGGCCAGCCTGCTGGCCGGCTACGTGGCCTTTGGCGCGTTCCTGGCCAAACAGGTGCTGTGGATCCTGATCGTGATGGCGTCCGCTTATCTGCTGTCGACACTGATCGAAGACGGTTTCAGCACGCTGCTGGGCACGTCCCACCGGGACGGCGAACGCGAAGGTCCCAGCCTGCGCGACCAGGCGGCCGTATTGCTGTCCGGCGTGGGCCGCGTGGTGGTGGGCCTGCTTGCCATCATCCTGCTGCTGGCACCATTTGGCGAAGGCCCGATGGACCTGCTCCAGCGCTTTGACCAGCTGCGCAAAGGCCTGGCGATCGGAGAAGCGCAGATCCGGCCTGGCGCTGTCTTGCAGGCGCTGATGGTGCTGGCCTTGTCACTGCTTAGCGTCAAGGTGCTTAAGCGTTGGCTGTCCAACCGATATCTGCCCACTACCGAGCTGGACCCGGGGATGCAGCTGTCGGCGGCCACCTTGTTCGGCTATGCGGGCTTTGTGATCTCGTTCGCCCTGTCGCTGTCCGCCGCCGGCATCGGCCTGGAACGCGTGGCGTGGATTGCCAGCGCGCTGTCCGTGGGTATCGGTTTTGGCCTGCAAGCCGTGGTGCAGAACTTTGTGTCCGGCCTGATCCTGCTGGCCGAGCGCCCGGTCAAGGTGGGCGATTGGGTGTCGTTGGGCGGGGTCGAAGGCGACATCCTGCGCATCAACGTGCGCGCCACGGAAATCCAGATGGGCGACCGGTCCACCGTGATCGTTCCGAACTCGGAGTTCGTGACCAAGACGGTGCGCAACGTGACGCGATCCAATCCGCTTGGATTGGTGCAGATCAAGCTGCCCCTGCCGCTGTCAACCGATGCGGAAGCGGTGCGCGAACTGATGCTGCAAGCCTTTGCCGACCACGAAGATGTGCTGGACACCCCGGCTCCCAATGTATTTTTGGACGGCCTGGAAAATGGCCATCTGATCTTTAACGCCAAGGGCTACGTGTCGTCGCCGCGCGCGGCCTATGGCGTACGCAGCGCCTTGCTGTTCACCGTTCTGAAGCGTCTGCACGATGCGGGCCTGGAGGTCTCGTCGCCGCCCACCATGCTGCTGGCATCGGCGCCCCCTGGCCCGCTGAACCCGCCCGAACCCACCGCAGCCGTGGCGCCCCCGCCCTCAGCGTAGGCGCCAGCCCGTTCATCGCGACCGGCCCCGGTTCAAGCCCGGCCATCCCAGTTCATCCCGGCGAATACAGGTCGGCGAAGCGCTGGCGCTCCAGGCGCGGATTGCGCAGCGGCGGCGAGGCCAGCGCGGTGGTTTGCGCGGTTTGCACCGGCACCGCTTGCAAGGCGGCGGTGGTCGCAAGCGGGCGTAATTGCGCCTGGGGTTGCGAGGGTGCAGCCAAAGCGCCGGCGGGCTGCGTCCCCACAGCGGGCGCTCCGGCGGTCGCCGTGGTCGGGGCCGCCTGTGCGACCGCCGTCGTGTCAAAGCGGTGATCGGCCGTCGTCAAGGCGGGATTGGTGCACAAGCCTTGCGCCACCAACGCCGCCTTGGTGCGGTCGTCGGTCTGGCACAGGATGTCGATAGCCGCCGTTTCCAGCCGCCGTGAACGATCGGCGTCCTTGGTCGACGCGGCGGCCTGCATGGTGCGTTCAAAATTGCGCCGCAAGCTGCACTTCTGGTCTTCGATCGGAATGGCCACGTTCATGCCGAAGCCCACCACGGACCCGCCGCCACCGGCGGACACCATGCAGCTATCGGACGAAAACGAACCATAAAAACTCTGGCCGCCAACCGGGGGCACCGTCTTCACGGTGCTGGATCCGCTGTTGTTCGAGTTCAGCGTAATGCCCTGGTTGTTGCCGGCGTTGGTTGCCCCCGACGATGCAGACGTCGTGGAACTTGAATTGCTGGTCTGTGCAACGGCCGAGCCGGCTGCAAGCGACAGCGTGATGGCAAACACGATTTTCTTCATGATGTCCCCTCGACCGGACGGCCGTAGCCGTCCGGAAAATCGGTCAGCGATTGAACCCGCCAACGTGACCCATCGACCCCACACCACCAATCGCCCCGAATGCGCCGATGTTGGCGGACGCGAAGGTGCCGGAGGCCGTTGCCTTGGTTTCCGTGTTCCCGAACGAGGCGCCGCCGTTGGCGATGCTGTCGCCGACCATGATCGGCGCGTTGCCCGAAATGTGGCCGTAGGATTCGCTGGTGGCATATTGCCGCGTGCTGGTCACCACCGTGGTGCCGTCCCGATTGAACGTTCCGCCAACTTGCGCCACGCCGCCCGTTTCGCCAAACGAGGTCTGGCTGGACGAGCCGTAGCCGTTGACCTGGGTGGCCACGACGGAACTGCCGGTCGAGATGGATGAAGCCGTGCCATTGATCGTGCCGGCGTGGCCGGTGATCGACACGGAAGGCATGTTTGGACCGCTGGCATACGCGGATGCGGCAAACAATGACAGCGCTGCGACGACTGCGAGCTTTTTCATTTGAGCTCCTCCTGATCCGTTTCATACGGATGCTCAGGTGCCGGTGGCCTACCGGCGCGGACCCCTACGTCATGCCGGGCGCCTGACTGAAATGTTGGGCGCGGGACTTTCGTATTGGTACGGAATGATTGCTCCGTCCTAGGCTCGTCGATATCGGCTAAACGGGCGACCGGTTCCGTAAGGATGCAGTCAAAGGCAGGTAGCGGGCCGCACGAATGGCGTGCCAACCGGCATTACGCCGTGCGTATGGCCGATGAAAGTCGCAGGCGCGTGCCGTGCCCGCGGGCCGACCTTCAACTCTAAGGATGGCTTGGCGCGCGGTCGGCTCGGACAAGGGGCCTACCGCGCACGCCGGGGATGAGCGCGCGAGTGACCTTTAGGCTTACTGTCAGCCTTGCGACAAGCTGACAATGCGCAGCAATTGTGCCGACTCGCGGCGCGCCAACCACAGGTCGCCGGCCACCAGCAGCAACAGGAAGCCGCATTCGGCAAGGTCCAGGTCGGACACGAGGTGGTAGCTGACCAGCAGTGCGATGCCCGACAAACCGGCCAGCCAGGCGGGCCAGGGCGACAGCAAGCTGTCGCTGTTGGCGGACGTGCCGCGCCGGACGCAAAGCCACGCCATCAGGGGCAAGAAAAGCATCGACAGGGGAATGTAGACGGCGATGGCCGACAGCAAGACCGCTACGCTGAACTGTGTGTGCAGTGACAGGGCCATCAGCGCAACGGCGCCGATGCCCACATACCAGAACAGGCGCAGGGTAATGAGACGAGTCAGGACGGCCGCTCGGGAATTCATGAACAGGCTAAGCAAGAAATTTTCAGCCATACTACTCCGGCCGGCCGGTGCTTACCCGGCCCCATTTGTTTGGAGACTCGTCATGATCCAGGAAATTGCCAGCATCCACGTTCGCGAGGGCCAGGAAGCGCTGTTCGAAGCCGGCGTCGCGCAGGCCAAGCCGCTGTTCCTGCGCGCGCGCGGATGCCACGGCATGGAACTGCACCGCAGCATCGAGCAACCGCAGCGCTACACGCTGGTGGTGGCCTGGGAAACGGTTGAAAACCACATGGTCGATTTCCGCGAATCGCCCGACTTCCAGGAATGGCGCAAGCTGGTGGCGGGGTTCTTCGTCGAGCCGCCCGTGGTGCATCATGAACAGCAGGTGATCTGACCGCCCGGCGCCTGATGTCTGGGGGTCAGGGGTCAGGCGTCAGGCATTAGGCTTCGCCAGGCGGATCGTCGTATTTGCGGGCGCTGCCCGCGAACCGGTCCGCCGGATATTTCTCGGCGTTTTTCACCATCTTGCGCGCCACGGCATCGGCAATGTCGATGCCTAACTGATCCGCCAGCGCCACCAGGTACATCTGCACATCGGCGATCTCGTCGGCAGCGTGCGCCAACTGCGCCGGCGTCATCTCGCGCGACTGAGCCTCGGTGAGCCACTGAAACAGCGCCACCAGCTCGCCCGCCTCGCCCGACAGCGCCATCGCCAGGTTCTTGGGCGAATGGAAAGGTTGCCAGGCCCGCTCGGCCGTGAAGGCCCGCAGCGCCAGCTTGATATCTTGCAGATCCGACATCTTCGTTCCTACGCCGTGGCCAGCCGCGCATTGGCCGCCAGCGCCACCGCGACCGTGGTGCGCACATCAGCCAGCGCCCGGTGGGTAGGGTTGGACGCACCCACGTGCCGCGCCAGGATTTCCAGTTTATGGGAGGGCAATTCGGGCCACGCACGGCGCGCCAACGCCAGCGTGCAATGCGTGGCATTGACGAACGGCAGGCCGGTGCGATCCGCCGTGGCGCCCAGAAAACGCCGGTCAAAAGACGCGTTGTGAAAGAACACTGGCAGGTCTTCGACGAATTCAAGAAACGACGAAAACGCCTGCATCACCGGCACGCCGTGACGGTCGACTTCGGCCTGCGTGATACCGGTCAAGCGGGTGATGAAGGACGGCACGGGCGACGACGTTCGAACCACCTGCGTATATTCGCGCGCCAGCGTGCCGCAGGTCTCGACGCGCACGGCGGCAAATTCCAGGATCTCGCAGGTGGCGGTTGAAAGCCCGGTGGTTTCCAGGTCGGCCACGATGAATGGCCCCCGCAGCGCTTGAAGCGCCGAGGCCAAGGCCGCCGAAGCCTGCGTCTTGGCGGGCGTTCTTGCGGACGTTCTTGCCGGCGTTCCGCTGGTGGATTTGCCGGCAGGTCCGGCCAATGCATCGGTCGATGTCGTCAGCGCGGGCGACACCCCCGTGCGTGCGCGGCGATAAAAGAACGTCACGGCGTCACGGTCGTTGTAGCCAAGGGCGCAAAACGCGGCGATCCATCGGCCAACTGGCCAAAAAACAGCGAAGCCGGCCGCACCCACAGGCCGCGCTCGTGAGGCCACAGGTGTTCGTACACCACCATCGACTCTTCGGTTTCGGAATGTCGGGCCGTGCCCACATAACGGTAAAGGCCGCCCTTGTAGTGGCGGTGAGAGGCAAGAGCCAGGGCTTCGGATTCAGTCATGGACGGTGGCCGCAAAAAAATCGACCTGGGCGGGAATGCTCCGGCCCAGGCCTGGGATTCAAACAATACCGTCTTTATAGCGCAATCGGCGCCGGCTTCAGTACCGCACGTACTCCAAGACGGGCGCCGGCGGCAACGCCGTATTGGCCGCGGGCCGGGCGCGCAACGCGGCGGTCACCGGTTTGACCACGCCCGCGGGCTGACGGCTAGCCCGCGCCGCCTGCGCGTCAGCGCTGGCCTGCGTCGCGCGCAAGGTCTGTTCGGCGTCGGCCGTCATCTGCGTGATGTCTTGCGTGACACCGCCCAGTTTGGCCGACTGCGCCAGTGACACATTGACCACCTCGGCCATGATTTCCGTCACGCGGCGCGACGACGCCACAATGTCCTCCATGGTGACCCCGGCGGATTGGACCTGCCCCGCGCCGCTTTCGATCTGTTCAACCGACGTGGTGATCAAGCCCTTGATTTCCTTGGCGGCCGCCGCGCTGCTCTGGGCCAGGCTGCGGACCTCGGCCGCAACCACGGCAAAGCCCTTGCCATGCGCGCCCGCGCGCGCGGCCTCTACCGCCGCGTTCAAGGCCAGGATGTTGGTTTGAAACGCAATGCCGTCCATGACGCCGATGATTTCCGATATGCGGCGCGAGCTTTCCGTGATGGCGCCCATGGTGCGCACCACGCCCTGCACGGTCTTGCCGCCCTGCTCGGCCACCTGGCTGGCGTCCAGGGCCAGCGCATTGGCCTGACTGGCGCGCTCGGCGTTTTCGGTCAGGCCCTGGACCGCCACGCGCAAGGTCTGCGCCGCGGTGAAGCGCTTGGTGATGTCGGTGGCAAACTTCACCACCTTGAACGGGCGGCCCTCGGCGTCGAAGATGGGGTTGTAGCTGGCCTCGATCCAGACCTGGCGGCCGCCCTTGCCGATGCGCAGATACTGGCCGGTGTCATATTGGCCGCTGCGCAACTTGCGCCAGAACTCTTTATAGGCCGCCCCGCGCGCTTCGTCCGGGCGCACGAACATACTGTGATGCTGGCCTTCCACTTCCGCGGCCTGATAGCCCACGGTTTTCAAGAACAGGTCATTGGCGCGGATGATGGTGCCGTCAAGTTCAAATTCAATAATCGCCTGCACTTTCGAAATCGCGGCCAACTGCCCTTCGGTATCCGCCTGGCGTTGTTGCTGGTCGGTAATGTCCGTGGCGTATTTCACGACCTTGAGCGGCCGTCCGCGCTTATCGAAAATGGGGTTGTACGAGGCTTGCAGCCACACGTCCGTGCCGTCATGGCGCACCCGGCGATAGCGCCCGGCGTCATAGGCGCCCTGGCCCAGCTTGTGCCAGAAGGCCGCGTATTCCGCTGATTCCCGTTCTTCAGGGTCTACGAACATACCGTGATGATGTCCCACGACTTCATCCAGCGTATAACCCATCGTGTCCAGGAAGTTCTGGTTCGCCATGAGCACATGGCCCTGAAGGTCGAACTCGATTACGGCTTGCGCTTTGTGAATGGCGGATATCTGACCGTACAGGTCGGCCTTTTGCATGCCGCGATTTCCACGGAACAGCCGGCTTAATGTGATCCATTGCATAGGGTTTCTCCTGCCAAAGTGGGACGAAGTGCTGCCGATGACCAAAAGGTAATTTCAAATCAGAACCGATTGGCGCGTCCCAACCCTGCCTAGGCAATGCACGCCGCGCCGCATGCACTACCGCGTATGGCCGTCGCGCCAACGGCGACGAAACCGACTAAGAAGATAAACCGTTCAGAATGTATCTAGTCGAAAATATTAATCCTATAAATGTACGTTTCTCCACCTTTTGGCTCGTTCAACGAAAAAAAATCGCGTTATTCGATAATCCTGCGGGTTTCTATGTTGGTATAAACCCGGTGCAACCGGAGTTACCACGTGGGCACATTGCGGTTTCTGACAATTAACTAAAAAGGGCCGACTCCATATATGGAACCGGCCCTTTTATTAATATCGAAAACGTCATGCGGATCTATCCGTCCCTTATAAAATACTGTCCGATTTGTCACTTAATATCGACCATCCGCAAGCCGTTAATGTCTCCTGCTTTTGTCTCTGGCGCGTCGTGCAAACGATCAGGCTGCGTCCAACTCGCGATACTGGCGGAATATGCATTCGCCAAAGGGCAGCCGCCTGCCACTGGAAAAGTAGGGCTGCAATGCGGGCAGCGCCGCAACGCGCGCATGCAGCGCCATCACATTCGGATAATTCGACGCCACCGTCCCCATGCGCTTCGGAAAGGCGTAGAGCAAGCCATCAACCAGATGAAACAGCGATAGGTCCACGTAGGTCCAGCGGTCTTCGCCCGCCAACCATGCCTTCGGCCCGGCCAATACGCGCTCGAAATAGGACAGGAACTTCGGAATGCGCTCTTCCCGGAAAGTCCGGGCGCGCCGCGCGGCCTCTTCTTTTTGGTCTTCGTAGTAATCGTTGGCCGAAATGGGATGGTGGGTGTCGTGTGCCTCGGTCACCATATCGGCGATGGTCAGCTGCAATTGATTGACCCATAACCGCCCTTCCAGCGACTCGGGCGCCAGGCCGTGCTCTTCACCCAGGAACAGCAGGATATTTGCAGTCTGACCCAGCGTCATCTCGCCCACCACCAGATAAGGCGGCGCAAACGGAGGATGCGGACGCGGCGTGCGCATGTCTTCGATCAACGCATCGTCCGAGGCGCCCGGCTCGCGCGCCCGCTCGCGATAAGGTATGGCGCCCGCTTCCAGCGCCAGGCGCACGAATTCACCGCGTCCGGGAATGGTTTCCCAATACCAAAGGTCGTAGGTCATGCCGTCTCCTTGCGTCGGGGGCAGGCTCAGGCGGGCAAGGCGTCGACGCTGTCTTCCTGCCCTTGGGGTTGCAGGCCTTGGGCCTGTTGATACTGGCGCGGCGATACGCCAAAGTGCGCGCGGAAATCACGCGAGAAATGCGCGCCGTCTGCAAATCCGCAGTCCAACGCAATCTGCGTAATGCTGCAAGGATTATTCAGCAACAACCAGCTTCCATATTCCAGCCGCAGTTGCCGCTGGAACGCCATCGGGGATTTTCCTGTCGCCTGCCGGAACGCGCGCTCCAGTTGCCGTCGCCCCACACCGACATAGCGGGCAATGGCGTCCAGCGGCGGGGGATTGTCGATGCGCTGCTCGATAAAGTGCGCAGCCTGGCGCACGCGCAGGTCCTGGATGCCGGACAAGTCGGTGCGGAAATGCGCCTGCGGCACCCGGCCGGGGCGCACACCTTGCAGCATCATGTGCCGCATTGCCTGCTGGGCCTTGTCCCGCCCGCAATGCCGGGCCACCAGATACAGCGCCAGATCGATGGCGGCCGTGGAACCGGCGCAGGAAATCAGGTCGCCCTCGTCCACGAACAGGCGGTCCACGACCGCGCGCGTTTGCGGAAAGCGCGCACGGAAAGCATCCAGCACATTCCAATGCACGCAGACCGTGCGCGGCCCGACTACGTCGGCCTGCGCCAGGGCGAACGTTCCGGTGCAGATGCCCAGAAGGCGGACCCGCCTTGCCGCCGCCAGGCGCAGCCAGTCGCGTAGCGGTTCCGGCATGCGGCCATTGATGTAGTCGTTGCCGCCGCACACGGCGACGTAGTCGAATTCGGCGGGGTCGGCCGGCAAGCCGTCGGCAACATCGATCGTCAGCCCGGCGCTGGCGCGGCGCGGTTTGCCGTCCCAGCTCATGACACGCCACGAGGTATGGATCTGACGACTGCGGCCGCCGTGGTCGCCCGCCAGGCGCAAAACATCCACCAGGCCGGCGAAAGCGGCCAGCGTGAACTGGTCCATCAACACGATGCCGACGTTCAATGCGGGTTTTTCCCGAGGCAGCGCGTCGTGGGCGTCGTCATAGGAGGGCGACTCGGCGGCGGGGTTTTCGGTGGCGGTCATGACGCAATTATTCAAGTTTTTGTCCCGCGCCTTCAAGCTCGTTTTCCCGCGCATCGCCCAAGATGCATCCATGGCAATGTCGGCAAGCGCCTCACTGGGCTCAGACTTCCGGAACATGCCAACAAATCGACAAGGGGAATCCACGATGGCAACACTTACCCGCAGCGCTTTGGCCGCCGCCCTGATGGGCGCCGGCCTCTTGATGGCCGGCCCCGCCGGCGCGCAGCAGCAGAAGATCACCGTCGCCTGGTACGGCGGCAACTGGGGCGATGCGTTTCGCGCTTGCGTGGCCGAGCCCTACACCAAGGCCACGGGCGTCACGGTGGTGCCTGAAGTGGGCACGTCAACAACCACCCTGGCCAAGCTGCAACAGCAAAAGAACGCGCCAACGATCGACGTGGCATGGATGGACGGCGGCATCAGCGAGCTGGCTGCGCAGGCCGGCGTGCTGGACACGCTGGACCCGGCCACCATTCCCAATCTGAAAAATGTGATCGACCAGGGCGTCTATCGCAATGGCGACGCGGCCTACGCGGTCAGCACCGGCTATTACTCGCTGGGCATCACCTACAACACCAAGGAAGTGCGCGAGGCCCCAACCAGCTGGAAGGACTTGTGGAAGCCCGAGTACGCCGGCGCCGTGGCCGTGCCGTCGCCCGCCAACTCTTCCGGCGTGCCGTTCGTGTTCTTCCTGGCGCGCGTCTGGGCGATAGACCCGTCCAACCTGGCGCCGCTCTACACCAAGCTGGCCTCGCTGGACACCGCGCTGTTCTTTGATAGCTCGGGCGCCGCCAGCAACGCCTACCAAAGTGGCGAGGCCATCATCGGCGCGCACTTCAACGTGGGCGCCTGGGACTTGATCGACAAGGGCTTGCCCATCGGCTTTGCCGTACCCAAGGAAGGCGCGTGGGCCACCGACGCCCGCCTGCATCTGGTCAAGGGCGCGCCCAACGCGGCGGCGGCCAAGAAGTTCATCGACACCGCGCTGACGCCAGACGCCGCCGCCTGCCTGGCCACGCGCCTGTACCTGGGCCCGGCCGTCAAGGGCGTGCAGGTACGGCCGGACGTGGCCCGCAAGCTGCCGTGGGGCGCCGAAGGTTCCGTCAAGAACCTGAGCTTGTTCGACTGGAACCTGATCAACAGCCGGCGCGCGGAAGTCACCGACGCGTGGAACCGCCAGGTCGCTCGCAAGCGCTAGGCCGGGGTCGACCATGTCTGCTTTGCTTTCCATCAAAGGCGTGTCGATGCGCTTTGGCGCCTACCAGGCGCTGGACCGTATCGAGCTGGACATCCAGCAGGGGGAATTCGTGGCCCTGCTGGGGCCCAGCGGTTGCGGCAAGACCACATTGCTGCGATCGATTGCCGGCTTTCTGACACCGGAATCGGGCCGCATCCTGATCGAGGGCCAGGACATCAGCCGCCTGGCCGCGCACCACCGCCCGCTGAATACGGTGTTCCAGAACTACGCGCTGTTTCCGCACATGACCGTGTTGGAGAACGTGGCGTACGGTCCCCGGCGCCAGGGTGCGTCCAAGAAGGACGCGGCGGATCGCGCACGCGCCGCGCTGGATATGGTGGGGCTGGCCGACTTCGGTGCGCGCTACCCGCGTGAAATGTCCGGCGGCCAACAGCAGCGCGTGGCGCTGGCGCGCGCCATTGTGAACCAGCCCAAGCTGCTGTTGCTGGACGAGCCCCTGTCGGCACTGGACCTGAAGCTGCGCAAGCGCATGCAGCTGGAACTCAAGCATCTGCAAGCCAAGCTGGGCATCGCCTTCATCTTCGTCACGCATGACCAGGAAGAAGCAATGACGATGGCGGACCGCGTCGTCGTGATGCACGCCGGGCGCATTGAGCAGGTGGGCGCGGGCACGGATATCTATCGCCGGCCGGCCACACGATTCGTGGCGGAATTTATCGGCGACGCGAACTTCATGACGTATACCGCGGCGGACGACGACGCGCTGCGTCTGGATACGCAAGGCGTGCTGGTGCCGCTGGCGGGCCATGCCGCGCCCGCACGCGGCGTGGCGGTGCTGCGTCCGGAAGATCTGCGCCTGGCCGACGGGCAAGACGCGTGCAGGTTGACGGGCGTGGTGGCCGACGTAATCAATGTGGGCAGCCACAGCATGATCCACGTGGATGTGGGCGGGCAGACGGTCGTGGCGCGTCATAGCGGCATCGCGCCGTCGGGCTTGCTGCCGGGCGCGACCGTCAGCCTGTCGTTCGCGCCCGAACAACTGCACCTGATCGGTGAACAACCATGACGCGCCGCACCTGGCTATCGCCCGGCTTGCTGCTGGCGGCGCCCGCGCTGTTCTTCGCGGCGTTCTTCCTGGCGCCGTTGGCCGTGGTTGCGGTGGCCAGCATCACCAGTGCCGCCGCCGGCCCCGACGGCGCTGGCGGCATGACCTTGACCGCGCAGCAGTACCTGCGCGTGCTGGCTGACCAGTACCACTGGGACGTCATCCTGACGACCTTCCGGCTGGCCTTTTTCACCACGATCGTTTGCGTGATCCTGGGCTATCCGCTGGCCTGGTACCTGGTGCGCGTCGTGCGCTGGCAGGCGTGGCGGCGTTTTTGCGTGATCCTGCTGGTGGTGCCCTTGTTCACCAGCAACATCGTGCGCGCGTTCGGCTGGATGGTGCTGCTGGGCCGCAACGGGCTGGTGAACCAGGCGCTGGTGGGCGTGGGCGCGGCGGACCGGCCGGTGCGCTTCATCGGCACCGAGACCGGCATCCTGATCGGCATGGTGTACGTGCTGCTGCCCTTCGTGGTGCTGGCGGTGGGCAATGCGCTGGCGCGCGTCGACCCGGCTTGCGAGCACGCCTCGGCCGACTTGGGCGCCAGCCCCGCCGCCACCTTCCTGCACATCACGTGGCCGCTGACGCTGCCGGGCGTGGTGTCCGGCGCCATCATCGTCTTCACGCTGGCGGTCAGCGCGTATGTGACGCCGGCACTGCTGTCGGGTGGACGGATATCGGTCTTGTCCATGTTGATCTTCCAGCAATACAGCTCGGTCTTCGACTTTCATTACGGCGGCGCGCTCAGCATGGTGCTGCTGGTTTTCACCTTGATCCTGGTGGCGCTGGCCAACCGCGCCGCCACCTTGCCGGGAGCCGCGCGATGATCGCCCGCCACCTGATCCGCCTGATCGCGCTGGCTGTGCTTGCCTACCTGGCGCTGCCGCTGGTCGTCATCCTGGGCTCGTCGTTCACGACCACGCCCTACCTGGCGTTTCCGCCGCACGGCTGGACGCTGGACTGGTATCGCACGCTGCTGGTCGAAGCCGGCTATGTGGCGGCATTCACGACCAGCACGGTGCTGGCGCTGGCGGCCACCGTGGTGGCGGTGTTGCTGACGGTGCCGGCCGCGCTGGCCCTGGCGCGCTATGACTTCCCGGGCAAGGCGGCGATGACATCGGTGCTGATGTCGCCGCTGGTGTTGCCGCACATTGTGCTGGGCGCGGCGCTGTTGCAGTACGGCGCGTACTTTGGGTTGACGCGCAGTTTCCTGTCGCTGTTGATCGGGCACATCGTCATCATCGCGCCGTTCGTGTTGCGCTCGACGCTGACGTTGCTCACGCCCGAACAACGCGCGCTGGAAGAGGCGTCGGCCGACCTGGGCGCCAACCCGTGGACCACGTTCTTCCTGGTGGTGCTGCCGCAGATCCGGCCCGGCATCGTCACCGGCTCCATCTTCGCGTTCATCTCGTCGTGGATCAACGTGGAGCTATCCATCTTCAACACCACGGCGGACCTGAACACCATACCCGTCAAGCTATTCAATTATGTGCAGTACACGATCGATCCGACCATCGCAGCCGTATCGGGCGCCACGATTGTGGTTGCGGTGATCGCTATCGTCATCCTGGATTTGACCGTCGGATTGGACATGCTTTCCGAACGCGGCAAATAGTTTCCCCCATCCGCTTTTCCCCTTCATCCTACTTAGTCTGGAGCCACAGTCATGCGCAAGCAAGACGCGTTCGATGTCATCTATACCCATACCGAAGGCGAGCCCCTGTGCATCGTGCACAGCGGCATCCCCTACCCCGCCGGATCCACCATCCTGGAAAAGCGGGCTTTTCTGGAGCAGAACTACGACTGGTTGCGCCAAGCGCTGATGCGCGAGCCGCGCGGCCACAAGGACATGTTCGGCGTGTTCCTCACGCCGCCGTCCAGCCCGGAATTCGATGCCGGCCTGATCTATATCGACGGCACCGAGTATTCGCACATGTGCGGCCACGGCACCATTGCCGTCAGCATGGCGATGGTGGCCAACGGCCTGGTGGCGCGCGGCAAGGACGGCATCACCAAGATCCGCTTTGAAACCACGGCGGGCCTGGTCGTGTCGGAGGTCGCATCCGAAGGCGACAACGTGCTGTGGACGCGCTTTGAAAACGTGCCCGCTTACGTGGCCGCGCAGGACATTCCGGTGGAACTGCCGGGCTACGGCAAGCTGTCGGCCGACATCGTGTGGGGCGGCAATTACTTCGGCATCGTCGACCTGTCAGGCTGCGACCTGCGCATCTCGCCGGACAACGGCACCGAGCTGTCGCGCATGGGCCTGATCGTGCGTGACCAGTTGAACGCGCGCCACCGCATCCAGCATCCGACCGAAGCGCACATCAACAACCTGAACTTCATCACCTTCTGGCACCAGCCCACAATCGAAGGCGCGTTCTACAAGAACGTGCACGTGTTCAGCGCCGGCCAGCTGGACCGCTCGCCCGGCGGCACCGGCACCAGCGCCATGATGGCCATGTTCGAAGCACGCGGAAAGATGGGGCTGAACCAGCCGATCAAGTCCGAAGGCTTGCTGGGCAGCGGCACGTTTGAGGGCTGCTTGTTGGGCGAAGTGGACTTGAACGGCACGCGCGCCGTGCGTCCTACCGTCAAGGGCACGGCCAGCATCCTGGGCACCGCGCGTTGGGTCATTGATCGCAACGACCCGGTCGGCGCGGGCTTCCTGATTCGTTGATCGGGTAATCACCGATCGTCCAGAAACCACAATGCGCGACGGGCTACCCGGCCCGGCGCGCATTGTCTCATCGTGCCGCGGTGCGCGATCACGCCGTGGCGGCGTCTTCCAGAATCAGCTCGGCGCCGCGCTCGGCCACCATCATCACGGCGGCCTGCGTGTTGCCCGACACCATCTTCGGCATCACCGATGCGTCCACCACGCGCAAGCCCGTCACCCCGTTCACGCGCAGGCGCACATCGGTGACGGCGGCGGCGTCCGAGCCCATGCGGCAGGTGCCGATGGGGTGATAGATGGTCTGCCCATTGCGGCGCGCGAAGTCCAACCATTGTTCATCGCTTTGCACCGCGTCGCCGGGGCTGAGCTCGGCCTGGATATAGGGCTGCATCGCGGGTTGCCCGACAATGCGCCGCGCAACCTTCATGCCGCCCACCAAGCTGTCGCGGTCAATCTGCGCCGACAGGAAATTCGGGCGAATGGACGGGCCCGCCAAGGGGTCCGCCGACTTGATGTGTATGGTGCCCACCGATTCCGGGCGCAGCTGCGCCACACCGATCGTCATGCCCGGTTGACGGTCCAGGATGCGTTCGGCGGCGTTGGCGTAGCTGGCGTGCACAAAGAAAAACTGCACGTCAGCCGTGGGCATATCGGGCGCGCTTTTCACGAAGCCGTGCACCAGCCCCGTGCCCAGCGTCAGGATGCCGGTGTGGCTGGTGTAATAGCGCGCCACCTGCTGCGCCAGGCGCCAGCCGCGCGACATCTCGTTCAACGTCACCGTGCCCTTCACCCGCCAATTCATGCGGGTGGCGAAGTGGTCGATGTAGTTTTCACCCACTTGCGGCTGCGCATGCACCAGCGCAATGTTGAACGATTGCAGCAAGGCGGGGTTGCCGATGCCGGACAGTTCCAGCAACTGCGGCGACTGCACCGCGCCCAGGCACAGGATGGTTTCGCGGGCGGCGCGCACGGTGTGTTCCTGCCCGTTCTTGCGGTACGTGACACCCACGCAGCGCTTGCCTTCAAACACCAGTCGCGTCACGTGCGCGCCGCATTCGACGCGCAGGTTCTTGCGCCCGGCGGCCGGCCTAAGGTAGCCGTCCACCACGCTCCAGCGGCGGCCACGGTGCTGAAGCACCTGGTAGTGGCCCACGCCTTCTTGCTTGCCGCTGTTGTAGTCGGGGTTCAAGGGCTGGCCGTCTTCTTGCGCGGCGCGCAGGAACGCGTCGGACACGGGAAACCGTTCGGCCACTTCTTCCAAATGCATGGGGCCGTTCTTGCCGCGTGTCTCGCCACCGCGCTCGTAATGCTCGATCTTGCGAAACAGCCGCTCGGCCTGTGCGTAATTCCAGCCGGTTGCGCCCGCGGCTTCCCAGCCGTCGTAATCCCGCGGCTGGCCTCGCACGTAGATCATGCCGTTGATCAAGGTGGAACCGCCCACGCCTTTGCCGCGCGGCACGGCGATGGTGCGGCCATAGACGTTGTCTTCGGGCTCGGTGGCAAAGCGCCAGTTGTAGTCGGGGTTCACCAGTAGCTTGGAAAAACCCGCCGGTATTGAAATCCACATGCTGCGGGCTTCCTGGCCCGCCTCCAGCATCAAGACGCGATGCTTGCCGTCGGCGCTGAGCCGGTTGGCCAGGATGCAGCCCGCCGTGCCGCCGCCCGCAATAATGAAATCGAAATCGCCCATCGTTCTACACCTTGTCCTGATGTCCGCCGCCTGCCTTATTTGGCGGGCTTATTTGGCTGCCGTCACGCCCAGCATTTCGGCCATCAATGCAATCTGGCAGACGAGCATCGGCGCGCCGTAATGCACTTTGCAGCCCTTGGCTTGCGCGGCCAGCAGCAGCGCGGTGTCCTTGGGCTGCATGATGACTTCGCACACAAGCTGCTCGGGCGTCAGGCGCTCGGTATCGAGCGGCAGCGCGTCGCCTTCCTTCATGCCCAGCGACGTGCCGTTGACCACCACATCATGGCCCGAAGGGTCGGGCGTACCCACGGCGATGTTCGCATCGGGATGCAGCGACAGGATGCGCGCCTTCAGGTCCTCGGCCTTGGCCGGGGTGCGGTTGGCGATGGTCAACCGCGACACGCCGGCCTGCACCAAGGCAAAGCCGATGGCATTGGCCGCGCCGCCCGCGCCCGCCAGGTAGGCGCTTTTGCCGCGCAGGTCCACGCCCGCGGTTTGCAGGCCGCGCACAAAGCCTTCGCCATCCAGCATGTGCGCGGTGAGCTTGCCGTCGGCATCGCGGCGCACCACGTTGGCGGCGCCGATCTTGCGCGCCACCGGCGTCACGTCATCCACCAGGTCCAGGATGGCGGTCTTGTGCGGCATCGTCACGATGACGCCGCCCAGGTTCTCCAGCCGGCGCAAGCCTTCGACCACGGCGGCCAGATTATCGGGACGGGTGTGAAACGGCACGCAGACGCCGTCGTAGCCCAGCTGCGCGAACAGTTCGTTCATGCGCTGCGGCGTTTTCACGTGATGGATGGGGTCGGCCAGGATGCCGAACAGGCGGGTGTTGCCGGTGATTTCCTTCATGGGTTCTCCAGATTCAAAAGCGGTAGATTCAGGATGCGATGACTTCGCGGGCGACGGCGCCGATACCGGCCGCGTCCAGCTGGTAATGCGCGTAGAGCGTCGTGGGCGGCGCGATCAGGCTGTATTCGTCGTAGATGCCGTGGCGGCGCAGGCGCGTGCCGGTGCCGGCGTCGGCCAACACTTCGGCAACGGCAGACCCCAGGCCGCCCAGCACATTGTGCTCTTCCACCGTCATCATGCGGCGGGCCTGACCGGCGGCGGCCAGCACCGCATCGCGGTCCAGGGGCTTGATGGTCGGCATGTCGATCACGCCCACGGACAAGCCATCCGCACGCAATTGCTCGGCGGCGGCCAGTGCGGCGTGCAGCGTGATGCCGCAGGCAATGATGTTCAAGTCAGAGCCGGTGGAATGCACGATGGCGCGGCCGAATTCAAACGGCGTGCCGTCTTCATACACCTGCGGATCGCGGCCGCGCCCGATGCGAAAGTAGATCGGCTCAGGCCAGTTGACCGATGCCTTGATAGCGGCGGCCAGCTGCGGGCCGTCGGCGGGCGACACGACCGTCAGGCCGGCCAGGGCACGCATCGTTGAGATGTCTTCGGTGGCGTGGTGCGACGTGCCATAAAACCCCAGGCTGATGCCGGTGTGATGGCCGATCAGGCGCACGGGCAGCTTCGTGTACGCAACGTCCATGCGGATTTGTTCGCAGCACAGCAAGCCAAGGAAAGACGCAAAGGTGGCCACGAACGGCATCATGCCGGTGGTGGCCAGGCCGGCGGCGGCCGACACCATGTTCTGCTCTGAAATGCCGAACTGGATGTAGCGGTCGGGGTAGGCGGTGGCGAAGCGGTTCAGGCCGTTGGAGTATTGCAGGTCGGCCGACCCGGCGACCACCGGGTGCCCGGCCTGAGCCAATTCAATCAGCGCATCGGATAGGTACGACAGCCCGGGGTTCACCGCGTTCAGCGCGCGGTACTGCCAGGAGTCGGGGGATAGGACTTGTGCCTGTGCCATTCAGATCTCGCGGGAAAGAATTTCGTCGACGGCGCTTTGCGCGTCTTGCGGCGCCAGGTAGCCCAAATGCCAGCCCGGCTCGGTTTCCATGTACGACACGCCCTTGCCCTTGATCGTCTTGGCGATCACGCAGGCGGGCTTGTCGCGCGTGTCGTCCGCGCGCAGGCGGCGCAGCAGCGCGGTCAGGTCGCGCAGGTTATGGCCGTCAACCTCGTGCACGTCCCAGCCAAACGCTAGCCACTTTTCCCGCAGCGATTCCACGCCCATCACGTCGTCTACCTTGCCGTCCAGCTGGTAGCCGTTGCGGTCAATGATGGCGACCAGGCGCGACAGCCGGTGGTGGGCGGCGAACAGCGCGGCTTCCCAGACCTGGCCTTCCTGCATTTCGCCATCGCCCAGCATCACGAAGACGTTGAAGTCGCGCCGGCTCATGCGGCCACCCATGGCCATGCCGACGCCGTTGGACAGCGCGTGCCCGATCGAGCCGGAACTGAAATCGACGCCGGGGACTTTGCTCATGTCGGGGTGGTCGCCCAGCGGGCTGCCCAGGCGCGTATAGCCGTCCAGCAACGCGCGGTCGATGAAGCCGTGATCGGCCAGCACCGGAAACAGCCCGACGGCGGCGTGGCCCTTGCCCATCAGGAAGCGGTCGCGATCGGGCCAATGCGGCTCGCCCGGACGCAGCCGCATCACGTCGTAGTACAGCGACGCAAAGATCTCCGCGCACGAAAAGACCGAGCTGTAATGCCCGACCTTGGCAATTTCAATCAACCTGATTGTCTCCAGCCGGATGTAGCGGGCCTTTTCCCGCAGCATCGCAACTTCCCCCTCGGTGGGGGCCTCCTGGTGCTGGCGCATGGCGCGTCCTTTCTACGTTAGGATATATGATATATAATATACCCATTGTGCTCGGATTGGCTATGGCGGGCTAGAATTCATCCCGGATTCACCCGTTCCCCTTAATACAGCAAGCCCGAAACGTCATGCCCAGCCTTAAACCGGTAAAGAAAGAGAACCTGTCCGTCAGGGTCTACAACGAAATCCGCAATGCCCTCATCAACGGGCAGTACGAACCCGGCGAACGCCTGATCATCGGCGAACTGGCTCAAGAGATGGGCGTGTCGATCACGCCCGTACGCGAAGCCATCTTCCGGCTCATCAGCGAACAGGGCTTGGAAATGCAGGCGGCCACGGCCGTCTACGTGCCTTATGTGAATTCGGAAAAGTTGCGGGAAATCCAGCAGATCCGTTTCCACCTGGAAGGCATGGGCGCGGCCGAGGCCGCGCAGAACATCACGCGCAAGCAGCTGGACAACCTGATCGCCCTGCAAAAGGATTTCATCTCCTGCACGTCCACCGATCCGAAGCGCGCCAGCTACCTGAACCGCAAGTTCCACTTCGCCATCCTGGAAGCCAGCAACAAGCCCATCTTGCGCAGCACCGTCGAATCGTTCTGGGTCATTACCGGGCCGATCCTCAAGGTGTTCCACGTCAAGACCGCCGGGCTGGACTATTCCGAAAACGAACACCGCCACGAAGCCGTGCTGGAAGCGCTTGAAGCGCGCGATTCCGAAGCCGCGCGCAGCGCCATCCAGGCCGACCTGGTCTGGGGCGGCAAGATCATGATCGATTGGTTGGTCGAACGCGAAAAAGAGCTCGACTACCGCCCTCCCGTGCCACGCAAATAGGAAGACTTCATGCTGAAGATTTTTGGCGCGCCCAGCCGCTACATACAAGGCGCGGGCGCATTGGACACCCTGGGCCAGACCGCCACCTTGTTCGGACGCCGCGCGGCACTGGTCATCGACAGCTATGTCCATGGCGTACTGGGTCCAAGAATCGAGAGCCTGTGCGCCGAGCACGACGTTGCGGTGACACCGCTGATCGTCGACGGCGACCTGACGCCCGAGCTGATCGACGCCCTGCGCGCGCAAGCCGCGCAGGCAGGCATCGACATGGTGATCGCCGTGGGCGGGGGCAAGTCGCTGGATGCGGGCAAGGCGGTGGCCAAGTCTTCGCACTGCCATCTGATCACGGTGCCGACGGTGGCTTCCAACGATGCGCCCACCAGCAAGAACTACGTGCTCTACGACGCGCATCACAACCTCCTGGCCGTTGAGCACATGCTGTTCAACCCCACCATCGTGCTGGTCGACACCGCCATCATTGCCACCGCGCCCGTGCATTTTTTCCGCGCCGGTCTGGGCGACGCCGTGTCGAAGAAATTCGAAGCGGAACAATGCCAGCGCAACGGCGGCAAGAACATGTACGACGGCGCGCCGCTGCTGACGGCGCAACTGATTGCCGACGGCTGCCTGCGCACGCTGCTGGCCGACGGCGTGGACGCCGTGGGCGCGGCCGGCACCGGCCAGCCCACGCCTGCATTCGAGCGCGTGGTGGAAGCGATGATCCTCATGAGCGGTCTCGGTTTTGAAAGCGGCGGCTTGTCCATTGCCCACGCGTTGACGCGCGGCCTGCCCAAGATCGGCGGCGTGGCCACCGCGCTGCATGGCCTGCAAGTGGCGGTCGGCCTGCTGGTGCAGCTGGACCTTGAACAACGCAACGACGGCATGCTGGCGGACCTGACCCAGTGGTACGCGCAGGTCGGGCTGCCCACCACCCTGCGCGAGCTGGGCGCGGCCGACATGCCCAGCGACGCAGACCTGACGCTGGCGGCCGAGCTGAGCCTGAAGGCCCGCCACGCCGCCAACTTCGATCATCCGCTGGACGTCGCCACGCTGGCGGACGCGCTGCGCCGCCACGCCTAGTCGCGCCTCACGCAGCGCGGCAGGCCAGGCCCGCCGCGCTTGCCGATCAGAACGCCACGTTGTCCCGCCCTTTCAGCCCCAGCTTGGCGCGCGCTTCGTCGGGCGTGGCCACTTCCAGGTTCAGCGCTTCGACAATGGTGCGAATGCGCTCGACCTGTGAGCGGTTCGATTCGGCCAGCTGGCCCGGCCCGATCCACAACGAATCTTCCAGCCCGACCCGCACGTTCGACCCCATTGCCGCACCGATGGTGGCCAGCGGCATCTGATTGCGGCCGGCACCCAGGATTGACCATTCATAGTCGTTGCCGAACAAGCGGTCGGCAGTGCGCTTCATGTGCATCAGGTCTTCCGGGTGCGGGCCAATGCCGCCCAGAATGCCGAACACCGACTGGATGAAAGGCGGCGATTTGACCAGCCCGCGGTCAACGAAATGCGCCAGGTTGTACAGGTGGCTGATGTCGTAGCACTCGAACTCAAAGCGCGTGCCGTTGGCGTTGCCCAGCGTCAGGATCGATTCAATGTCCTGGTACGTGTTGCGGAAGATCAGCGACCGGCTGTTCTCAAGATGCTCGCGTTCCCAATCGTGCTTCAGGTCCTTGAAGCGGTCCAGCATCGGGAACAGGCCGAAGTTCATCGACCCCATGTTCAGCGACGCCAGCTCCGGCTTGAACGTCGTGGCCGGGCGCATGCGTTCTTCGACGGTCATGTGCGGGCTGCCGCCGGTCGTGATGTTGATGATGGCGTCGGTCTCGTTCTTGATGCGTTCCAGGAACGGCTTGAACAGCGCCGGGTCTTGCGACGGCTTGCCCGTTTCGGGGTCGCGCGCATGCAGGTGCAGCACCGCTGCGCCGGCCTTGGCCGCGCCGATGGCGGCTTCGGCGATCTCATCCGCCGTGACCGGCAGGTGCGGCGACATGCTGGGCGTGTGGATGGCGCCCGTCACGGCGCAAGTGATGACGACTTTCTGTTTGGGCTTAGCCATTGTTGTCTCCGTCCTGTTGTTTGTGGCGCATCAAGCGCATCAGTTTTTCGTCGCGCCAGAAGCGGCGCTTGGCAAGGTCTGGTTCCGGCAGCAAGCGGCGGCGCTCGTCGGCCAGCGCTTGCACCAGCGGCGCGTCCCATGCCACGCATTCGGTTTGGTCCGCGCCTATGGACTGGTACAGCCCACCATAGCGCGCACAGTAATCCGCAATGCCGCCGGGCGCATTCAGGTCGATGGTTTCAAACGGCCCCATGAACGACCAGCGCGGTCCCAGGCCGTCCTTGACGGTGGTATCGATGTCCTCGGCGCTGGCGATGCCCTCTTTCGCCAGACGGAAGGCCTCGTGCAACAAGGCGCCTTGCAGGCGGTTCAAGATGAAGCCTTCGATTTCCCGACGCAGCCGCACGGGCTTCTGACCGATGGCGGTCATGATGCGGCTTGCCGCCTCCAGCGTATCCGGACTGGTCCACGGCGCTGGGCAAAGTTCCACAACCGGGATCAGATACGGCGGGTTGACGGGGTGCGCCACCAGGCAGCGATGGCGCCCTGGCAAGTGCTCGGTGAACTGGCTGGCCGGAATGCTGGACGTGGAACTGCCGATCACCGCGTCGGGCTCGGCCGCCGCATCCAGCTCGGTGAACAAGGCGCGCTTGATGTCGACCTTCTCGGGCGAGTTTTCCTGGATGTAGCACGCGCCCTTGACCGCATCGGCCAGGCTGTCGGCAACGTGCACGCGCTGGATGATGGCGTCGGCGTCGGTCAACAAGCCTTGCGCTTGCAACTCCTGCAACTGTTGCAGGATCAGCGTGCGGGCCTCGGCCAGCATGGCGGCATTCACGTCATGAAGACGCACCTGCCAGCCCATGCGCGCAAACACGATGGCCCAGCCCTGGCCGATCAGGCCGGTGCCGATGATGGCGGCAACGGGGGCCGCGGAATCGGCGTCCATCAGTAGAGCTTCTGCGTGAAGCCGTCCACCACGATGGCCTGGCCCGTCACGCTGCGGGCAGCCTCGCTGGCGTTGAACAACACCATGTTGGCAATGTCACGCGCAGTGACCATGCGGCCCAGCACCGCCTGGTTTTCGTACTGCGCGGCAATTTCCTCAACCGGCCGCCCCAGCGTGTCGGCCTTCGCGGCGATCACGGCGCGGATGCGCGGGCCTTCCACGGCGCCCGGCAGGATGGCGTTGACGCGGATGCCGTGCGGGCCAAGCTCAATCGCCAGCGACTTGGTGAACCCGATCACGGCCCACTTGGACGCCGAATACACCGAGCGCCCGGCAAAGCCCAGGTGACCGGCAGCGGACGAAAGGTTGATCAGCACGCCCGCCTTGGACTGCTTCAAATGGGGGATGGCCTGGCGCGCGCAAAGAAACTGGCCGGTGATGTTCACGGCCAGCGTGCGGTCCCAGTCGGCCTTGGACAAGGTTTCGACATAGCCCGTGGGGCCGGCAACGCCCGCGTTGTTGATCAGGATGTCCAGCCCGCCCAATTTTTGCTTGACGGCGGCAAAGAGCGCGCCCACGCTATCTTCGTCGGACACGTCGGCCACCATGGCCTGCACGCCCGGCAGCTCGGACGGGATGGCGGCCACTCTGGTTTCGTTCACGTCGCAGACGAAAACCGTGGCGCCGGCGTGGTGGAAAACCTTGGCCATCTCCAAACCCAGACCATCCGCGCCCGCGGTGATCAGCACCTTTTTGCCAGCGAAATCGACTTCCTCGAACATGCTGTTGTCTCCTGGTTTTTATGGGAAAGCTTGCGTTTGATCATATACGATATATGACAAAGCGCGGAAATTTCCCCGCTTTCCGGGGTACCCCGCGCCAGGGGGCCGGCCCCTTTCGCCAGGCGGAATATTGCGGTTAATTTCCTGCGTCATCGGCCGCTAAGGCTTTATTCATGCGGCTTTAGGGAATTCCCCGATTCGGCTTGCTGCGGCCCCCACTAGAATCCAAGGCGGGGTTTTTGTACCTGACCGGCTCATATATCATATATTTAAAAAAGACGGACAGCACTCAAGACAGTCCGCATCCCATACCGACAAAGGAGCGTAGACAGTGTTCAAGTTCAATAAAATTATTTTGGCGCTGGGCGTGTGTGGCGCACTGGCAAGCGGCACCGCAGCGGCCGACATGAAAGTGGGCGCCCTCTTCCCGTTCAGCGGTGCGCTTGCGCTCCTGGGTCAAGAGAGCTATCGCGGTCTGGAGTTGGCCGTCAACGAGATCAACGCCGCCGGCGGCGTCAACGGAGAGAAGATCGAAATCATCAAGGCGGACGCTGTGGACCCGACGCAGGCCGTGTCGGAAACCAAGCGCCTGATTTCGGCCAACGTGGTGGGCGTGTTCGGCAGCTACGCATCGGGCATCTCGTACGCGGCCTCGCCCGTGACGGAACTGGCCGGCGTGCCGTACTTTGAACTGGGCGCCACCGCCCACAAGATCACCACGCGCGGCTACAAGTACCTGTTCCGCAGCAACCCGAACACGGCGCTGTACGGCGTGTCGGTCGTCAACGCGCTGCATGACACCATTGCCCCGGGCATGGGGCTGAACCCCAAGGACATCAAGATCGGCATCATCCACGAAGACGGGCCTTATGGCACCGACGTGGCGGCCACCGAGAAAAAGCGCGCGCAGGAACTGGGCTACACCGTGGCCGAAGTGCTGCCGTATTCCGCCAAGACCGTTGACCTGTCGTCGTTGATCCTGCGCCTGAAGGGCGCCAAGGTCGACGTCGTGCTGCAAACGGCCTACCAGAACGACGCCATCCTGTACTTCAGCCAGGCACGCGCCGCGGGCTTCAAGCCCAAGGTCGTGATCGGCGCGGGCGGCGGCTATTCGCTGGCCGATACGGCCAAGGCCGTGGGCGCCGACATGAACGGCGTGTTCGACCTGGACTTTCCCCAGTCGTCCATCAACCCGGCCGGCGCGCCGGGCCTGGACAAGTTCCTGCAAGCCTACAAAGCTACCTACAAGAGCGACCCGCAGTCGGGCCACAGCCTGACGAACTACGTGGGCGCCAAGGCTTTCTTTGAAGCCATCGGCAACGCCAAGTCCACCGACAAGGACAAGATTCGCGCCGCCGTCATGGCCTACAAAAAGCCGGCCGGCCAAACGGCTAACGGTTGGGCGTTCGACTTCGGCGAAGACGGCCAGAACAACGCCTCCACGTTCTACGTCATGCAGTGGCAAGACGGCAAGCTCGTCACCATTGCGCCCAGCAACCTCGCACTTGGCAAGCCCGTCTTCAAGAAGTAAGCGCGACGCCAGTGATCAGGCGCTCGGGGGCGCCTGATGTTTCCCGGGACACGCGCGCCCCGGCGCGGCCGCCAATGCAGCAGCCGCGCCGGGGCCGCATCCCGCTCTAAGAGGTTGCACCATGGATATCTTCATTCAACTGGTCATCAACGGCCTGTTGCTGGGCGGCGCATACACCATCATCAGCCTGGGGCTGACACTGATTTTCGGCGTCGTGCGTGTCGTGAACTTCGCGCACGGCGAGTTCCTGATGATCGGCATGTATCTGGTTTATCTGATTGCCGCGCAATTCGGCGTCCACCCGTATGTGGGGCTGGTTCCCGTTGCGGTGATCCTGTTCGCGCTGGGTGCGCTGACGCAAAAAGGCATCATCCAGCCGCTGCTCAACGCCGACCAGCACATTCAGATTTTCGCCACGGTGGGCGTGTCCACCATCTTGCTGAACCTGGCGCTGGTGATCTTCGGCGCCAACGTGTATCGCGCGCCGGTGGAGCTGGGCACGAACGCCATCGACGTGGGCAACTTCTCGATGGTGACCGGGCAGTTGATCACCTTCGTGATCGGCATCAGCCTGGCCGTGCTGCTGCACCTGTTCATGCATCGCACCTACCTGGGCCGCGCGCTGCGCGCCGTGGCCCAGCATCGCTATGCCGCCACGCTGATGGGCGTGAACGTGAACAACGTCTACGCCATCGCCTTCGGCCTGGGCACCGCGTTCGTCGGCATCGCGGCCGGCCTGCTGGCGCCGCAGTATCCGGTGTTTCCGACGGTGGGCACGTACTTCGTGCTGACCGCCTTCGTGATCGTGGTGCTGGGCGGACTGGGCAGCCTGTATGGCGCCGTGGCCGGCTCCATGATCATCGGCATCGTCGATACGCTGGCCGGTTACTACATCGCCCCCGACCTGAAAGAGGTCGTGTATTTCGGGATCTTCCTCTTGATCCTTGTCCTGCGACCGAACGGCCTGTTCGGCGTCGGCACAGAGTGATCAGAGCCACAAGGAGCGAGACGTGTTTCCCGACTTTCGAAGCCCCAAAGCCTACGTCAGCCTGATTTTGCTGATCGTGATGTTCCTCGTGCCCGCCGTCATGGGCACGCCTTTCTGGACCAACCTTTTTGTCTTGCTGTTCGTCTTTGCCTCGCTGTCCGTGGCGTGGAATATCGTCGGCGGCTACGCCGGCCAGTTGTCGCTGGGCCATGCCGTGTTCTACGGCATCGGCGGCTACACCGCCACGCTGCTGACGCAGAACTTCGGCATTTCGCCGTGGATCGGCATGCTGGCGGGCGCGGCCATCTCGGCCGCCGTCGCCATCCTGATCAGCTATCCCACGTTGCGGCTGCGCGGGCCCTTCTTCGCGCTGGCCACCATCGCCATCCTGGAGGTGGTGCGGCTGCTGGTCATCCACGAGGAAAGCTGGACGGGCGGTTCCAGCGGCATCAGCCTGCCGCTCAATATCGGCTGGGCGTGGATCGTGTTTCGCGAAAAGATGAACTACGTGATCATCGCGTTCGGCCTGTTCCTGTTCGTGACGTGGGTGTCGTGGGCGATACGCAAGTCGCGCATCGGCCATTACCTGATCGCGATCCGCGAACGCGAGGACGCCGCGCTGGCGGTGGGCATCCATACCGTGCGGGTCAAGATCATCGCGGCCGTCGTCTCGGCCATGCTGACCAGCATCATCGGCACCTTCCACATCACCTACCTGACCTTCGTGGATCCCAGTTCCGCGTTCTCGCTGGAGCTGTCGATCCAGGTGGCCATGTTTGCGCTGATCGGCGGACTGGGCACGGTGGCCGGGCCGATTGCCGGCACGTTCCTGGTGCTGCCCATCGCCGAGCTGGCGCGCGGCTGGCTGTCCAGCGTGGGCAACGGCATGCACGGGCTGATCTACGGCCTGATCCTGGTGGCCGTGGTGCTGACGATTCCGCGTGGGCTGGCGGGCGCCTTCGGCCCCGCCATTGAACGCGGGCTGGCGCGCTTGCCGTATCTGGGCACGCCGCGCAAGAAGCCGAAGCTGGCCGACGAACTGCGGCTGCGCGCCGCGACCCGATCCGACCAGCCGGTCTTGAAGGCGGACAAGCTGTTCAAGAGTTTCGGCGGGCTGCGCGCCACCAACGACGTGTCGCTAACGCTGAACCAGAACGAAATCCTGGGCATGATCGGGCCGAACGGCGCGGGCAAGACCACGGTGTTCAATCTGCTGTCGGGCTTTCTGTCGCCGGACAAGGGCGATATTTCGATGCTGGACGCCGACGGCAACTGGGTCACCTGCAAGACGCCGGACGAGTTCGCGCACAAGGGCCTGGGCCGCACGTTCCAGATCGCCAAGCCGTTCACCGGCCTGACGGTGCTTGAGAACATCATGCTGGGTGCGTTCATCCGCACGTCCAACCGTGACGAAGCGGAGCAGATCGCGCTGAAAGTCGCGGAACAGACGGACCTGCTCAAGTACCTCAACACCGAGGCGCGCAGCCTGACGGTGGGCGGCATGAAGCGGCTGGAGATCGCCCGCGCGCTGGCGATCAAGCCGCGCATCCTGCTGCTGGATGAGGTGATGGCGGGGCTGAACCCGACCGACATCGAGAAGTCGATCCAGATGATCCGGCGCATCCGCGATTCGGGCGTGTCGGTGCTGCTGATCGAACACATGATGCAAGCCACGATGGCGCTGTCCGACCGCATCATCGTCCTGAACGAAGGCGCCGTGCTGGTCAGCGGCGCGCCGAAGGACGTGGTCGAGAACCCCGCCGTCATCGAGGCGTATTTGGGCAAGGAGTACCAGGATGCTTAAGGTGTCGAATCTGTCGTCGGGCTATGGCAAGAGCCAGGTGCTCAACGGCCTGAACTTCGAAGTGAATGCCGGCGAAATCGTGACGCTTATCGGCGCGAACGGCGCGGGCAAGACCACCACGCTCAAGACGCTGTGCGGCGTCATTCCGGCCATGCAGGGCAAGGTTGAATTCGAAGGGCAGGACCTGACCAACCGCAACCCGTACGACATCGTGGATGCGGGCATCACGATGATTCCCGAAGGCCGTCAGCTGTTTCCGCACTTCACGGTCAAAGACAATCTGCTGATGGGTTCGTACAAGCGCGCGGCGCGCCCCATCGTGGCCCGCAAGCTGGACGAAGTGCTGCGCATTTTCCCGCGCGTCAAAGAACGCCTGTCGCAGTACGCCGGGTCGCTGTCGGGCGGTGAACAGCAGATGGTGGCAATTGCGCGCGGCATGATGGCGGACCCCAAGCTGCTGGTGTTCGACGAGCCTTCGCTGGGCTTGTCGCCGCTGCTGGTGCAGCAGATGTTCGACATCATCCGCAACGTGACGTCGCATGGCGTGACGGTGCTGCTGGTCGAGCAAAACGTGTTCCGCACGCTGCGGCTTGCGGATCGGGGCTACGTGCTGGAAAACGGCGCCATCGTGCGCACCGGCACCGGCGCCGAACTGCTTAGCGACCCCCATGTCAAAAAGGCCTATCTGGGCCACTGAACTCCAGGATTCCCCTATGTCCCTACGCTGCACATTCATCGACCATGGCAAGGGCGGCGCGCCCGATTGCATGCAGGTCGCCCAACGCGACATGGAAGAGCCCACCGGCCGCCAGGTGCTGATTGAAGTGGCCTACGCCGGGGTCAACCGCCCCGACGTGCTGCAACGCTCGGGCTCGTATCCGCCGCCACCGGGCGCATCCCCCTACCTGGGGCTGGAAGTGTCCGGCACCATCATCGGCGTCGGCCCCGACGTTACGGCCTGGAAGGTGGGCGACGCCGTCTGCGCGCTGACGCCCGGCGGCGGCTATGCCCAGTATTGCCTGGCCGACGAGCGCCACTGCCTGCCCGTGCCGCGCGGGCTGGACATGCTGACCGCCGCCGCCATTCCCGAAAACTACTTCACCGTCTGGACCAATGTGTTCGACCGCGCCCGCCTGTCCGCCGGCGAGAAGTTCCTGGTGCACGGCGGCTCCAGCGGCATCGGGCTGACGGCCATTCAGCTGGCCCGCGCGTTCGGCGCGCAGGTCTGGACCACCGTGGGCAACCGGGCCAAGGCGGACGCCTGCGTGAAGGCCGGCGCGCATCACGCGCTGCTGTACCGCGACACCGACTTCGAAACCGCCGTGCGCGACGCCACCCAGGGCACGGGCGTGGACGTCATCCTGGACATGGTGGGCGGGTCGTACATCAACAAGAACATCAGGCTGCTGGCGGTGAACGGCCGACTGGTGCAGATCGCCTTCCTGGAAGGCAGCAAGGCCGAGATCGACGCCCTGCCCATCATGACCAAGCGCCTGCAATTCACCGGGTCGACGCTGCGCCCGCGTTCCGATGAGGACAAGGGCGCCATTGCCCGGTCCCTGGCGGAAAAAGTGGTGCCGTTGATGGAACAAGGGCAATGCCTGCCGCTGATCCATGAGGTCTTCCCGCTGGCCGACGCCCACCGCGCGCATGCCTTGATGGAAAGCAGCCGGCACATCGGCAAGATCATGCTGAAGGTGCAGGCATGAGCGGACGCTTTGATGGCCAGGTCGCCATCGTGACAGGCGCGGTGGGCGGCATCGGTTCGGCCATCGTCGAAGGTTTTGTGGCCGAAGGCGGCCGCGTCGGGCTGATCGATTTCAATGCCCAGGCTGGACAGGCCTATGAAAAGGTCCTGCAAAAACGCGGCCACGACGTCGCCTTCGTGCCCGCCGACGTCGCGCACTTCGACCAGTGCCAGGCGGCCTACGATCGCATCACCGCCGAACTGGGCGCGGCAACCATCCTGGTGAACAATGTCGGCATTTCGCCCAAGACGGGCGGGCGCGCGTTGAAGGTCTGGGAAATGCCGCCCGGCGAATGGGACAAGGTGGTGTCCGTCAACCTGAACAGCGTGTTCTACATGACGCGCCTGGCGACCCCGCACATGGTCCAGCAGCGCCAGGGTCGCGTGATCAACATGTCGTCGGTGGCGGGCAAGGCGTATTGCGACATCGTGGCGGCGCACTACGCGGCCACCAAGGCAGGGCTGCTTGGGCTCACCCGGCATTGGGCTGCCGAGCTGGGTGAATTCAACGTGACGGTGAATGGGCTGGCGCCGGGGCGCATCAGCACGCCGCTGCTGAAAAGCGTGCCGCAAGAAATCAACGACGCCGTGGCGCGGGTGACGGCGCTACGGCGTCTGGGCACCCCCGAGGAAGTGGCCGACGCCTGCCTGTTTTTTGCGTCCGACCAGGCGCGGTTCGTGACCGGCCAGGTGCTGGACGTGGCGGGCGGCTGGCTGATGACCTGAGCCTGTAAGCCTGTAGGCACGCCGCGCCGCCGCCCGCACTGCGGATCAGGCGCCTTGCACGCCCAGTCGGTACACCACCGTGTCCAGCCGGCTGACGCCCGCCCCTTGGAACTTGGGTTCTTTGTCGAGGATGTCGCGGCGGTCGATGATGACCGCCGGCGCCACGCCCGCGAAGATGGCTTGCACTTCACTGTCGAGCACCGCGAACGGCGGCCCCGCCATTTCTTCTTGCGGATAGTCCAGCGTAATCAGCAAGCCCCGGGCAATGGGCGATAGCTGCCCGTATACGTGGCGCACGTAGTCGCCGCGCATGTCCTCGGGCAAGGCGACCAGCGCCGCGCGGTCGTAAGCGCCCACGCAGTGCGACAGCAGCTGGGAATCCAGCTTGAAGATGTCGCCGCGGATGATTTCAATATTGCCCGCCACGTAGTGCGTGCCGTAGACGGATTCATGCGTGACCGGGCGCAACTCGTTTTCGCTGAAGAACTGTTCCACCGCCAGCTGCGACAGTTCCACGCCCAGCACGGTGTGCCCCTGCGCCGCCAGCCAGACCATGTCCAGCGACTTGCCGCATAGCGGCACCAAAACCCGACCCCCCTTCGGTACGGCCAACGTGGGCCAGTACTTCTGCAAGAGCGGCGTAATCCGGGTTTGATGAAAGTGCGTGCGCCCTTCGCGCCAGCGTTCCAACCAGAATTCTGCGTCCATGTCCTGTCTGCTCCTCCTGTGTTTCGATTGCAAGCTATACGCTTTTTGCCGGGCCGGCCGGGGCCCGGGACGGCGGCGCGCCCGGCGTACCGGGCCACCTGCGGCGCGCGCTGACGCGCGATCCGGTGCCGGGCATTGTAGTGCCGGGATAAATAAGTGACGCCAACACAGTGACGCCAGCGTCACGGGCCGGTATGCTCTGCACCAGCATGCCCTTCCCCCCTTAGGAACCGATGCCCGACGCTCAACACCTTCAGACCCTGCTTGGCCAGTGCGCGGAAAAACGCGAATCCGCCCTGGCGGAGGTCTATCGCCTTGCGTCCCCGCATCTGTTTGCGCTGGCCAGACGTATGTTGAGGGACCAGGCCGCCGCGGAAGACGTGCTGCAAGAGTGTTTCGTATCGATCTGGCGCCAGGCCGGCCAGTATCAGGCCACGCAAAGCCAGCCGATGACGTGGATGACTCGCATCGTTCGCAATCGCTGCATCGACCGCCTTCGTCGGCCCGATGTGGTGGTGCCGGACCCGGACGACACGTTGACCCTGGCCATGGCCGATGACAGCCCGGGTCCGCTGGCGCGTCTGCAAAGCAACCAGGAAGGCCGTCGGCTGGCTGATTGCATGGGCGAACTGGAAGGGCCGCAACGCGTTGCCATCGCCATGGCGTTTTTTGACGACCTGGCGCATCCCGACATCGCGGCGCGCCTGGACACGCCGCTGGGAACGATAAAGAGCTGGATACGCCGGGGCTTGCAACGGCTGAAAAGGTGCTTGGAATGAACTACCGCCACCCCGAATTGCAGGATCGCCTGGCCGCCGATTACGTGCTGGGCGGTTTGCGCGCGGGTGCGCGGCAACGCTTCATCACGCTGATGCGCGACGACGCCGGCCTGCGCCGCGCCGTGGCCGAATGGGAAGACCGCCTGCTGCCCTTGGCATTGGCCTTGCCGCCCGAAACCCCGCCCGCGCATGTCTGGAAAGCCATTGCCGCGCGCATCGCGCCGGCCCCCGCCGCCGCCCGCACGTTGGCGCCCCCGCGTGCCCTGTCCTGGTGGCGCGCCGTGTCCGCGGGCTTGGCCACCGCCGTGGTGGTACTGGCCTTCCTGATGCTCAAGCCGCCCACCGAGCCCCTCCAGGTCCGCACCGTTGCCGTGTTGTCGAACGACAAGGTGCCCGGCGCCATGGTCGTGAACACCCTGCCGGACAACCGTCTGGCCGTGCAGCCCATGCAGGACTTGGTCGCGCTGGCGGACGGCCGCGCGCTGGAGCTGTGGGCCATTTCGCCGGGGCAGGCGCCGCGCTCGCTGGGCGTGGTGCTACCCGGCCAGACCACGGTGCTGGCTCCCAGCCAGCTGCCGCAACAGGGTGACACCGTTGCCATTACGCTGGAACCGGACGGCGGCGCCCCCAATGGCATCCCGACCGGCCCGGTCGTGCTTAGCGGCAAGGTCATCTGATCAGGGTTTGTCCCAGGAAGAATTCGCGCATCCAATCGAAGGCCAGCCCCGTATCTCCTCATGACGGCCACACAAAAGGAGATCGTCATGAAATTGCTAGCCCAGATTGCCATCGCTACCTCTGCCCTGACCATGTCGCCCACGTTCGCGGCTGACGTCGTGGTGGGCGGCCAGGCGATGATGCCCACCAAGAACATCGTCGCCAACGCGGTCAATTCCGCGGACCACACGACGCTGGTGGCTGCGGTGAAGGCGGCGGGTTTGGTCGATACGTTGCAGGGCAAGGGCCCGTTCACGGTGTTCGCGCCCACCAACGCCGCCTTCGGCAAGCTGCCCGCCGGTACGGTTGACACGCTGGTCAAGCCTGAAAACAAGGCCACGCTGACCAAAATCCTGACTTACCACGTGGTGCCCGGCAAGCTGGACTTCGACGCGCTGGCGGCCAAGATCAAGAAGGGCGGCGGCAAGACGGAACTGACAACGGCCAGCGGCGGCAAGCTCTGGGTGATGATGAACGGCAAGCACAACCTGACCCTGAAGGACGAAAAGGGCGGTATGTCGACCATCAGCACGTACGACGTCTATCAGTCCAACGGCGTGATCCATGTCGTGGACACGGTGCTGATGCCCAACTGATTGGGAGCCGGCCCTGCGGGGCCGTGGTTCCAGGCCCGGCCCAAGCGCCGGGCTTTTTTGCGTTCGGTTTTTTTGCGTTCGGCTTTTTTGCGTTCGGCTTGCCCGTGGCGCGTTTTGCAGCGCGATGTGGGCGTGCTGTTGGCCTGCTCTTGGCTTACTGTTGCTTGCTGTTGGCGCGATGCTGACTTTTTCAGCCTCTCTTTTTTTACCGCGCGCCGCGCTTCCGGTATCGTAGGCGTCCAACACCCCGCCCGCTTGCCCAACCGCTTCAGGAACCGCCGACCGCCATGCTTGCGCCCCTACGCCGCCGTTTGCTTGCCTGCTTACTGGGATCGGCGCTTGCCGCCCTGGCCTTGCCCGCCGCCCATGCACAAGGCGCCGCACAGCTGGACCACGCGTACCAAGCCGAGCTGCGCGCCGAAAACGAAGCGTTGCACGCGCGCGTCCAGCAACTGCCGCCCGCGATGCAGACGCTGAACTCGCGGATATCCGCCGCGCTGCGAGCCAACGACCCGCAAGAGGCGCAGCGCGTGGCCGAAGAGATGGCCAAGCAAGACCCCCGCAACGCCGACGTCAGGCTGTTCCTGGGAAAGCTGCAAGCGCAGCAAGGCAACCTGCCCGCCGCCCAGGACCTGTTTGACGAAGCCATCAAGCTGAATCCGGACGACAAATGGGCGTACGTCAACAAAGCCGGCGCCCAGGCACAACGCAAAGACCTGCCCAACGCCCTGGCTACCGCGCAAGCGCTGACCAGCCGTTTCCCGGACTGGAGCATCGGCTACAACCTTCAGGCCGCGTTGCTGGACAGCATGGACCGCCAGGCCGACGCGCTGGAAGCCTACCAAAAGGCCGTGCGCGCCAAACCCGCCAGCGCGCTGATTCTGACCAACCAGGGTAATTTGCTGCGGCGCCTGGGCCGGCAGACCGACGCGCGCTTGTCTTATGAAGACGCCTTGCGAATCCAGCCCGGTTACCCACTGGCCCAGTCCGCGCTGGACGAGCTGCGCAAATGAGCGGACGCGCCATGATGACGCGTCGCCAGCTGCTGGCGGGGACGGGCCAGGGTTTGGGTCTCGGTCTGGGTCTGGGTCTGGGTCTAAGGCTGGGCCTGGGCGGGCTGCTGCTGGCGCCGCTACGCGCACTGGCCGCCGTGGACCGCAAGCCCATTATTCGACAAGTCTTCGCCACGCCGATCGAAGCCATTCCGATCACGGCCCAGCACGCGGCGCTGATATGTTTGCTGCGCGTGCAATGGATGCCGATCGAATCCGGCGCGCCGGGCATCGATTTCGAACAGCCGCTGCTCGGTGGCCCGGACACGCTCGCGGCCGCTCGCCGCGCACTGAAAACGTCGGACGATGCGCTGGCCATCCAACGCCTGGCCGAAGTGTGCCGCGTGGTGCCGGGCTTTGTGACGTCGGCGGGCAAACTCGCCCCGGGCCGTTACACGGTGCCGGCCGAGATGAAAGACACATTCGACTTCCCGCAAAGCGGCGTGGACGCGCAAGGCGGCTTCACGTTGCGCGCCGAACATCTGACAGTGTTGCGCGCTGCGGTGTGGCGCGAGGCCGGCCCGCAAGAGCTGCAAGCCGTGCTGCGCGAAGGCGATCGTTTCTGGCCGATGCCCATGATCGACGGCAAGCGGCCCTATGGCGACGCCAGTTTTTACCAGATCGACATGGCTCGCCTGCTGGGTGAGCCGTATCCCCTGAACGCCCGGGGCACCGCCATCACCGAAGCGGCCAAAGACGCCCGCCTGAAGAACCTGCATTACGAAACCCTGGCCGCGCTGCAAGTGTTTCTGGGCCACGCCGTCGTGCGCAAGGCCACGCGGTGATGCGCTAGACGCGCCGCATCAGGCTGCGCAGGTCGTCCCCGATCGGCACGGCGGCCAACAAGGTCAGCAGCAGCGCCAGGGGCCAGGTCGACCCGAAGCCAAAGTGGAAGAACGAGTACGCGCCCGTCACGCCGCCTACAAAAAACAGCGTGACCATCAGGCTCAGCACGATCAGCTTGCCGCGGTCTGCGCGCACCGGCGGCGTGTGCTGGGCATCGCTTTTCGCCACGTTCCAGTAAAACAGCTTGCCCAGTTCGATACCGATGTCGGTCACCATGCCCGTGACGTGCGTGGTGCGGATTTCAGAGCGCGACACCTTGGTGATCATCGCGTTTTGCAGGCCCATGATGTAGCACAGCAGCATCACGGTGCCCGGTACATAGAACCAGCGCAGCGTTTCCAGGTTGGCGCCCAGCAAGCCGAACAGCAGCAGCAACACCGCTTCCACCAGCAGCGGCAAGGCGTATTCGCTAGCCAGATGGGACCGCCGCCCGAAGTTGATCAGGAACGCGGAGCTGGCCGCGCCCGCCAGAAACGACAGCAACGCCGCCATGCCCTGCAACACCACCACGATGCCGCCCAGCGCCATGTGGTCGGCCATCATCGAGACAATGCCGGACATGTGCGAGGTGTACTGCTGGACGGCCAGAAACCCGCCCGCGTTTACCGCGCCGGCGGTAAAGGTCAGAAAATAGGCAAGGTGCCTGTTGGCTTGCGGGCTGCGGCTGACCGCCGTCAGCCGGCGCAAATACGGAATGGCCACGCGATTCCCTTCAAACGAAGAGCGTGCCTACGGCAACGCGACACACATTCTAGTCGGCGTCCACGGGCCGGCCTAGGGTTGGCGCACGGGGAAGTAGACGCCGCCCAACGCGCCGTTCATGCCGCAGTACGGCGGGCCGCCCGCCGCCTTGTCCTTGGCCGGCGGGGTATCGACCACGACAAGCGCCGCGCCCTTGCGCGACAGTGTCAGCGTCCAGCCGCCGGGGTCGTCCGCCTCGACCACCAGCGTGTCCCCCTTGACCGTCGCCACGCCGCTGGCGTCGCACAACCAGCGCGCATTCTGCGGCTGCGCGGCCTGGGCCTCGACCATCAGCTTGCCATCGGCCTGACGGACGATCGTGATGCCACCAGCCAGGTTGTCCCAGCTGCCTTCAAAACCCTGGCGTGGCGTCAGCACCAGCGACGCAAGAAAAGCGTCGCGGTATTTCAGGCGGTCGGACAAGCTTTCGACGCGCTCGGCGGCGCTGCCGGGCTCGGCATAGTCTTCGTTGCGCACGCCGACAAAGTAGCGCTGGTCTTGCGTCAGCGCGCGGGCGGTGTCGGCGTCGAATGCCTTCTTGGCCTCGGCAAAGCGGCGCGCGATGCTGGCGTCTTGCGTGGCCAGGGCATCGCTGGCGCAGATGGCGCGGTCTACGTCGGCCGTGGCCTTGGCGCAGTCAAACGAGGGCTGCGGCGCGGCGCCCGCAGGCGCGGCCATTGCCAGGGCGGTGACGGCCAGCGCAGCCAACCACGGCTTGACCGTCGGGGAAGGCATGCTGGCGAGAAAGCGATGTGTCATGGGAGGTCTTCAAGGCGGGGACGGAACGCGAAGATTCTACTCGCGCCGCCCCCGTTTCGCGCAGCTCTCGGTCGCACTCCGAACCGCCCAATGACCTGGGCGCGCCTGCGCCGCGGGTGGCCCCGCGCCGTTTACACCGCGCCCGATTCCGCCAATTGCTTGCGGCGGAACTCGCCCTGGCGCACGTGCATCCAGCCGGGATACTCGGGCGGCAGCGCGCTGACCTTGTCCAGCGCCGCCAGCTCATCCTGCGTCAGCTTGATGGCGGTTGCCGCCAGGTTGTCGTCCAGCTGGTCTACCCGCTTGGCGCCGATGATGACGCTGGTCACCACCTGCTGGTGCAGCAACCACGCCAGCGCCACCTGCGCCACCGACACGCCGCGCGCATCGGCCACGGATTTCAGGACGTCGATGCTGTCATAAGCGCGGTCGCGGTCCACCGGCGGGAAGTCGAAGGCGGCGCGGCGGCTGCCGGCTTCGGCAGAGCCGTCACGGCTGTATTTACCACTGAGCAAGCCGCCTGCCAGCGGGCTCCACACCATCAGGCCGACGCCTTCGCTTTGCAGCATCGGAACCAGCTCGCGCTCCAGGTCGCGCCCGGCAATCGTGTAGTACGCCTGTAGCGATTCAAAGCGCGCCAGCCCCAGGCGTTCGGCAATGCCCAGCGCCTTCATGATCTGCCAGGCCGCCCAGTTGGACACGCCCACATAACGCACGTGGCCATGCTGGACCAGCGTGTCCAGCGCGCGCACGGTTTCTTCAATGGGCGTCGCCGGGTCAAAGCCGTGGATCTGGTAGAGGTCGATATGATCCAGCTGCAAGCGCGACAGGCTTTTCTTCACGCCATCCAGAATGTGCACACGCGAATTGCCACGCGCATTCACGCCCGCGCCGGTCTGGCCGAACACCTTTGTGGCAATGACGACGTCGTCTCGCGCGACCTTCAAATCGCGCAGCGCCTGGCCGGTGATGATTTCCGACCGCCCCTCGGAATAGACGTCGGCCGTGTCGATAAAGTTGACGCCCGCTTCCAGGGCGCGACCGACCAGACGGTTGGCGTCTTCCTGTTGCAGGTTGCCGATCTTGCTCCACAACTCGCCTTCGCCGCCGAAGGTCATGGTGCCCAGGCAGAGTTCCGAAACGAATAGGCCGGTGCTGCCAAATTTCTTGTATCGCATGGTGGTGCTCCTTCTGCGGCGTGGCGGATCCGTGCGCCCCGGGATGGGACGCCGAACGCAACTGGCCGGGGTGCGAACAGTATGCGTCGCAAGCGGCCGCCACGCGCTGCTTGATCCTGCCCGTTTTTTGCCTGATTCTCTGGCGGGTGCGCCGGAGAATCAGGCATACGCCCGATCCTCCTGATTTTTTGCCCATTTCTCCATAGCCTATCTGGCCCCGGTTCGGCGTGCCCCCAGCGGGCATACACTGGAGCCCGCCCCCTATTCCGCCGCGCCTGTGCCGCCGCCAGGCCCGCGCCCCTCTCGGAGCCTCCATGCCTATTACTACCGAGCAAACCGAAGCTTCCGTCAATATTCCCGGCTTGGACGGTGCTTACGAACCCGCCCGCCGCGAGCTGCTTTGCACCTTGGACCGCATGACGGGCACGCTGGAGGGCTCGTTGGATACACCCATCGAAGGCTTGTATCTGCATCGCCTGTCGCAACCGACCGGCGCCAAGCCTGGTTTGCAAAAAGCCGCGCTGGCCGTCATCGCGCAAGGCTCCAAGCGCTTGTTGATCGGCGACGAGAGCTTTGAATACGACCCCTTTCATTACCTGATCTCGTCGGTGGACCTGCCTGTGGTGGCCAAGGTGTCGGTGGCCAGCCCCACCCTGCCCTACCTGGGCTTGCGGCTGGACCTGAACCCCGAGGAAATCGCCGAGCTGATCAGCGACGAAAACCTGCCGCCGCTGGTGCCCGCCGAGGCCTCGCGCGCGCTGTGCGTCAATCCCCTGGGCGGCTCGCTGCTGGACGTGGTGCTGCGGCTGCTGCGGCTGCTGGACACTCCGCGCGACATCCCCATCCTGGCGCCCATGGTCAAGCGCGAGCTGCTGTACCGGCTGCTGATGAACGGCCAGGGCGTCGTGCTGCGCCAGACGGTGCTGCAAGACAGCCAGCTCAACCGCGTGGCCAAGGCCATCCGTATCCTGCGCGACAACTACGCGCAACCGCTGCGCGTGGAAGAAATTGCGCGCGACGTGCACATGAGCGTGTCGTCCTTGCACCACCATTTCAAGCAGGCCACCGCCATGAGCCCGCTGCAATACCAGAAGCACCTGCGCTTGCAGGAAGCGCGCCGGCTGATGTTGAGCGATGACGCCGGCGTGGCCTTGGCCGCGCACGCCGTGGGCTACGAAAGTTCGTCGCAATTCAGTCGCGAATACAGCCGTCTGTTCGGCACCCCGCCGCTGCGCGACAAACAGCGCTGGAAAGAGGAATCGGTGGGCGCGGCCGCCTGAGTTCCGCTTGGGTCCCGCGCGGCCGTCATCGCGTTATATGCTCCCGCTACGTCTTAATTCCGAAAACGCGGGAAGTCATGCACGATTTGAATGATCTTTACTACTTTGTCCAAGTCGTGAAACACGGCGGCTTCGCGCCCGCGGGCCGTGCGCTGGACATCCCCAAATCCCGCCTCAGCCGCCGCATTGCCCTGCTGGAAGAACGGCTGGGCGTGCGGCTGATCCAGCGTTCCACCCGCACCTTTGCCGTGACCGAATTGGGGCAGGAATATTACGACCAGTGCCTGTCGATGCTGGCCGGCGCCGAGGCCGCGCAAGACGTCATCGACCGCACCCATGCCGAGCCGCAAGGCACGATACGCATGAGCGCGCCGCCCGCTTTGATCTATTACTTTCTGGGCGATGTGGTCGCGCGGTTCATGCAGAAGTGCCCCAAGGTGCACGTGTATTTGAAGAGCTTTTCGCGTTCCGTGGACGTGCTGCGCGAAGGCTTTGACCTGGCCGTGCGCGTGCGCTTTGGTCCCCTGGAAAACAGCGATCTGGTCATGAAGCCGCTGGGCATGAGCTGCCAGAGCCTGGTCGCCAGCCCCGCGCTGGCCCGCAGGCTGCCGCCGGACGCCGACATTGCCAGGATTGCCGAACTGCCCACGTTGGCGCTGGGCACGGAACAGCGCGAATGCCAGTGGCGGCTGGACGGGCCCGATGGCGTGCGTCAGAACGTAGCGTTCACCCCGCGCCTGGTCACCGACGACATGCTGGCGCTGAAGCAGGCCACGATGCGCGGCGTGGGAGTGGCCGCACTGCCCCTGATGATGATTCGCGAAGAATTGGACGCGGGCACGCTGGTGCCGGTGGGCGCGCCCTGGGTGCCGGAGCCGGGCGCCGTCCATGCGGTGTTCCCCTCACGGCGGGGGCTGCTGCCCGCCGTGCGCGAGCTACTGGATTTCATGGCGACGGAGTATCGTGAAAACGCCCAACGCGAATGCGATACGCAGCAGCGCCACGGCATCCCTGGCCCGCAAGCCCCGCGCCCATCGTCCGATAAATAGAACGCTGAGGCGCAATTTGCCCGACTACCGGGGTTATTGGTTGATATTTAGAATTCTGTTCATGCACTCACCGCGCAACACCGCGCACCAAACCTGAAGACATAACGGAGCAAACCATGACCAAGCCCTACGTGAAATTGGACAAGAACGAAGCCGCCGTCCTGCTGGTTGACCACCAAGCCGGCCTGCTTTCCCTGGTGCGCGATTTCCAACCGGACCAATTCAAGAACAACGTGCTGGCATTGGCCGACCTGGCCGAATACTTCAAGCTGCCCACCATCCTGACCACCAGTTTTGAAGACGGCCCCAACGGCCCGCTGGTCCAGGAACTGAAAGACAAGTTCCCCACCGCCCCCTACATCGCCCGCCCCGGCAACATCAACGCCTGGGACAACGAAGACTTCGTCAAGGCCGTCAAGGCCACCGGCAAGAAGCAGCTGATCATCGCCGGCGTGGTCACCGAAGTGTGCGTCGCCTTCCCCGCCCTGTCGGCCCTGGAAGAAGGCTTTGATGTGTTCGTCGTGACCGACGCCTCGGGCACCTTCAACGAAGTCACCCGCAACGCCGCCTGGAGCCGCATGGAACAAGCCGGCGCGCAGCTGATGTCTTGGTTCGGCGTGGCGTGCGAACTGCATCGCGACTGGCGCAACGACGTGGAAGGCCTGGGCACCCTGTTCGCCAACCACATCCCCGACTACCGCAACCTGATGGCGTCGTACTCGGCCAACCGCAAGGCCAAGTAAACCCCCGCCCGTTTTGCCAATGCAGGCCGGATGCAAAAATATTTGCATCCGGCCTGCATCCGTTTGGGCTCCCCGCGTGTAGTACCTGTACCGGCGCGCAATGGGCGCGTCGTCCACAGACCTTTCACGTTGCTGGAGACCGCTCATGAAGACCCAACGTTCGCACCGCATTCCCGCCGTTGCCGGCCTGTTCGCCGTGTCGCTGCTTGCCGCCTGCGGCTCGATGAGTTCCAAATCCATGGCTTATTCGCAGGCCAACCTGCCCGCCAGCGTCCAGGCGCCCGCCGGCAACAAGGTGGCCTGGGAAACCGTGGGCGTGGGCGAGATCACCTACGAATGCCGCGCCAAGGCCGATATGAAGGGCCAGGCCGAATGGGTGTTTGCCGGCCCGAAGGCCGTGCTTAACGACCGCAAGGGCAAGCCGGTGGGCACGTATTACGGCCCGCCCGCCACGTGGGAAGCCATGGACGGCTCGAAGCTGACCGGCACGCAAGTGGCCGTGGCGCCGGCGGGTGACGGCAACCTGCCTTACCAGTTGGTCAAGGCAAACCCCGCGATGGGCGCGGGCGCGTTGACCGGGGTGACCTACATTCAGCGCGTGGCCCTGAAGGGCGGCGTGGCGCCCAAGACCCCTTGCACCACCGCCATGCTGGGCCAGAAGAGCCAGGTGCAATACCAGGCCGACTACATTTTCTACAAGGCGAACTGATCCCGTGGGCCCGTCGCATTCCGACGGGCCCACGGCAGGGGACTACGGGTAAGATGGCGCAACTTCCCACCGCGCAGGCTGATCACGCGCGGCCGCCCTCTTCCCGCTCCCCCGCTCTCGCATGCCGAACCGCCTTGATCCGGATTTCGATTACGAAGCCGCCTTGCAGGAATGCGCCGCCGGCCGCCGGGCCGCGCTGGAGGCCCTGTATCGGCAAGAAGGCCCGCGCCTGTTGGGTGTGGCCCAACGACTCCTGCGCGACCGCGCTTGGGCGGAGGACATCGTGCATGACGCATTCGTCAAGATCTGGAAGCAGGCGGGCGCCTTTGACGCATCGCGGGGTTCGGGACGCGGCTGGGTCTACAGCATCACCCGCAACCTGGCGTTGAACGCGCTGCGCGACACCGCGCGAGAAACCGACGTAGATGATGACGCCGCTGCCGCCCTGGACGCGCGACACGCCATCGAAGCCTGGCACGACACGCGTGACGCGTTCGACTGGCGCGCCAGCGCGGGCCGCATGGCTCCGTGCCTGGAAGAACTGGAACCCGTGCGCCGCAACTGCGTGCTGCACGCGTATGTCGAGGGGCTGACGCACAGCGAGATCGCGCAACGCCTGGGCGCGCCGTTGGGCACCGTCAAGGCATGGATCAAGCGCAGCCTGCAAGCGCTGCGGGAGTGCCTGGCATGAACGCCCCGCAAGATGCTTACGACGACACCGACGAACTGGCAGGCGAATACGTGCTGCGCACCTTGCCGGCCGACGCGCGCCGCGCGGTGCAAACGCGCATGACGCACGATGCCGCCCTGCGGGCCGCCGTGGCGCGATGGGAAGCGCGCCTGCTGCCATTGACCAATCTGTCGACCCCGGTGGAACCGTCGGCCAGCCTTTGGCCGCGCATCGTCGGCACCTTGGATGCGGCGCAGGCCAAGGGCACCGCCCATGCCCGCGTACAAGCCCATGCCCGGGGACAAGCCCAGACGAACACGTCGGCGGCCCCGCGGTCGCGCCCTATCGGCCCACCCAAGCCGGGGCTGTGGGACAGCCTGATGTTCTGGCGCAGCGTAGCCGTGGGCGGTATGGCGGCGGTGCTGATCCTGGGCAGCACGCTGGCGCTGCGCCCTGCATCGACGCCGTCGGCCCCGCAATACGTGGTGGTGTTGGTGGCGCCCCAATCGCAGGCGCCGGGCTGGGTGGTGCAGGCGCAGGCCGGGCAAAGCGCCGTGCAACTGGTGCCCATCGCCGCAACGGAAGTGCCGCCGGACCGGGCGCTGGAATTCTGGACCAAGGCCGACGGCTGGGCCGGCCCGGTATCGCTGGGTTTGATCAAGCCGGGCGAACCCGTCGTAATCCCGCTGGACAAGCTGCCGCCGCTGGAGCCCAACCAGCTTTTCGAGCTGACGCTTGAACCCAAGACCGGCTCGCCCATCGGCAAGCCGACCGGCCCGATTCAGTTCATCGGGCGCGCGGTCAAGATGCTGTAGCCGGCAGGCGCGGGCTAGCGCTTGCGGCTGAAGGGATACGCTTGCTGGGCAAGGAAGGTGCCCGGCATGTCGTTATCCAGGATGCCGTAGTTTTCGGGCAGGCGATTGCCCACGCCGCGCACGGCCGTGCCGAAGATGTAGTCGATGAACGAGAAGTGGGCGGCGTAGTTCTTGTCGATGGCTTCCGTGTCCGACGAGTGGTGCCAATGGTGAAAGTCCGGCGTCACGATGATGTAGCGCAGCCAGCCCCACGGCAGCTTCACGTTGGAATGGATCAGCACGGCCTGGAAGCCGACGATGATGATGTAGGCGTCCAGCACGGCCTTTGAAAACCCCAGCACGAACAACACGCCCAACACCGCCACGCGCGTGATCAGCAGTTCAACGATGTGCAGGCGCGATCCGGCCAGCCAGTCCAGCGTGCGCGTGCTGTGGTGCACGGCATGGATGCGCCACATGAACGGGACCTCGTGGTAGACCCGATGGGCCGCGTACTGCGCCAGGTCCGCCACCAGCACCGCCACGAACAATTCCAGCAGATACGGCATCGACTGGATGGCGGCCTGTAGCGGCTCGTAGGCTGCCCAGGAAAACAGCCGGTGGATAAAGAAGTTGATGCACAGCAGCACCGCGCCCACCGACAGATGGTTGAACAGGAAATGCTTCATGTCCACCTGCCACTCGCCACGAAACACGGGTTGGCCGGGATACAGCGGCGTCAGCTTTTCGAAGATGATGAAGACCATGCTGGACGCCAGCAGGTCCAGGATGAACCAGTCCAGGCCCAGGTACGGGTGGTTGCCGGTATTGGACGTGGTCACTACGACCTGGCTACCCCCGGCGGCCACCGCGCAGCAGACCAGCACGAAAGCCGAAATATTCAGCCAGCGCTGGCGGCCCAGCACGATGTTGGCCAGTGCGATCGACCCTGACACGAGCAACGCGGAAAACAGCAGCGTGCGCATCGCCTCCACGGAATAGAAGGCGCGCAGTTCCGGCGTGGTCAGGTAAGCGGGAAAGTGGAAAGCCAATACGCCCAGCACGGCCAGAATGGCCAGGAACAGCGCGATCACGCCGCTCATCATGCCAGTGCCCGGGTGGATACGCCCGTCCTTGCTGAAAAGAGCAAAAACCTGCCGAACATTGGACGCGCGTTGTTTCATGTCTAAAAGATGACGGACCACGGGGTGCCGAGTGTATCTCCGGGCAAACCCTTTCATGTAATCAAAAGTGAGCATCAACGACATTTTCACGCCGCGTATCTGCCGGCTTTGCGGGCGGTCAATTCACACCAAGGGCGGCGGGGGCCGCGTGGTTGACAAGGCGCGGGGGTTGGCGTGTCATGGACGAGCCGACGCGTGCCGCGTCCCGGTGCGTCGCCGGTTCCCGTCAACGGGTTCCCAAGAGAGAGGCCCTAATGTTCCCTGAATATCGCCAACTCATTACGCAGATGAAATCCGAGAATGCGCATTTCTCGGCCTTGTTCCAGCGTCACAACGACCTGGACCAGGAGATTCAAAATATGGAGGACGGCGTCGTGCCAAGCTCGGGCGTCAACATTGAAGTGCTGAAAAAAGAAAAACTACAGCTCAAGGACAAGCTCTACGGCCTGCTGCGGGCCGCCGACCAGAAGGCCGGCTGACACCCCAGCTTTGGGCGCTACATCAGCTCAAGCCCCGCCCCCCGCACGATGACCGCGTACTTGGCCATTTCAGAACGGAAGTACGCCGCCGTCTGCTCGGGGGGCATCAGCAAGATCTTGTTGTTCTGGGTGGCCATGGCCTGTTTGACCTCGGGCGCGTTGAACGCCCGCCCCAATGCGTCGTAGACGCGCCGCACATCGGCCGCCGGCAGCTTTGCCGGCCCCGCTGCCGCGAACCAGCCGCCTATCTCGTAGTCAACCAGGCCCTGCTCGCGCGCGGTGGCAAGATCCGGCAATGCCTCCATCCGTTCGCCCCCACAGGCAGCCAGCGCCTTGAGCGCCCCGCTTTTGATCTGCGGCAGGACCGACGGCAGCGACAACACCCCGAAATCCACCTGCCCGCCGATCAGGTCCGCCATCATGGGCCCCACGCCCTTGTACGGAATATGGCGCGCCCTGACGCCCGCCTGCTGCACGTACATTTCCGCCGCCAGATGCAGGATCGTGCCATTGCCCGACGACGCGTAGTTGTAGCGGCCGGGTTCCCGCGACAACAATGCCGTCAGATCCTTCAGGTTGTTGGCCGTGATGTTCTTCGGGTTGGCCACCAACAGGAACGGCGTCATGCCCACCATGCTGATCGGGGTGATGTCCGCCAGCGGATCGAACGGCAAGGACTTATAGACGCTGGGAAAAATCACATGGTTGTTCGACACCATGCTCAGCGTGTAGCCGTCGGGCGCCGACCGCACCAACGCCGACGTACCGACGATGCCGCCCGCGCCCGGCTGGTTTTCCACCACCACCGTGTGGCCCAGCGCCGACGACAAAGCCGGGCCGGCCGAGCGCGTGATCGTGTCGACGCCAGAGCCCACGCCTACCGGCAGGATGAACTTCACGGGCCGGTCCGATTGCGCGCGCCCCAGGCCCGGCACGGCCAGCATCGCGGCGCCCAGCGCCCCCAATAGTTGTCGGCGGCTCCAACCCGCGCGTTGATCGTTCATGTCTGTCTCCTGGTTGTTTTTTATTGCCGTTCATCAGGCCACCGCGCCCTGCTCCCGAAGCGCCGCGATCTGCGTCGCGTCATACCCCAGGTCTGCTAGCAGTGCGTCGGTATCCGCGCCCAAGGTAGGGGGATGCTGTCGAACCCCAAGCCGATGGCCGTCCATCATCAATGGGAATAGCGCCGCGCCCGCCATCTGGCCGGCGCGTTCGCCGTCGGGCAGCCGGATGTCGGCCAGCCCGCCCGTCGCGCGCAAATGAGGGTCGTCGTAAAGCGCTTCGGGTTTGACGATGGGCGCGAACGGTAGGCCGATGCGTTCGAACACCGCCGCCAGTTCCGCCGCGCTGTACCCCGCCAGACGCGCGCGCAGGTCCGCCAGCAAGGTGGGGCGCAAGCGCACACGGTCGTTGTTGGTCGCCATGGCGGGGTCGCGCTTCAAATCATCAAAGCCGAAAGCGTCGCAGAACGTAATCCACTGCGCATCGCTGACGGCCGCCAGGAAAATCTGCTCGCCATCCTTCACGGTGAAAACGTCGTACAGCGCCCAGGCGGATACACGTTCGGGCATCGGTGCGGACGGCTGGCCGGTGATCGCGTATTGCAGCATGTGCTGCCCCACCAGGAAGACATTGTTCTCGAACAGCGCCGATTGCACTTCCTGGCCGCGTCCGGTGATGCCGCGCTGGATCAGCGCGGCCATCGCGCCGATGGCGCCGAACATGCCGCCCATGATGTCGTTCACGCTGGTGCCGGCGCGCACCGGGTCGCCGGGCCGCCCGGTCATATAGGCCAGGCCGCCCATCATCTGCACAACTTCATCCAACGCGGTGCGCATGGCGTAGGGCCCGGGCAGGAAACCCTTGTGGCTGACGTAGATCAGCCGGGGGTTGTCACGTGCCAGCGACGCGTAATCCAGCCCGTACTTGGCCATGGTGCCCGGCCGGAAATTCTCGGCAACCACGTCGGCGCCGGCGGCCAGCTTGCGCGCGGCCTCGGCGCCGGCGGCGCTTTGGATGTCCAGCGCAATGCTCTTCTTGTTGCGGTTGAACATGGGAAAAAACCCCGCGCCCACGCCCAGCAGATGCCGCGTGCGGTCACCCTGTACGGGCTCGACCTTGATGACTTCCGCCCCCAGGTCGGCCAGCACCATGCCGCAGGTCGGGCCCATCACCATGTGCGTGAATTCGACCACGCGCAGGCCGGCAAGCGGCAACGCGCGCGAAGTCTGCGGCAGAGTCGGTTCTTGATGTGGTTGTGACATGACAAAGCTCGTGTGAAGTGCGCGGGCGCTTAAAGGCGCGCGCCGCGGGGACCCTGGGTGTGGGGCTGCGCAAGCGAATGCGATGCAGCGCGGAACGTCTTGGGCACGCCGGCGCGCCACAACGCCCCATGCAACGGCTGCCCGGGCAGCCATCCATCCACGGCAGCGCGCAGCGCCAGCAGGGGATCGATGTCCACGCCGGTGGCGATGCCCATGCTTTCCAGCATGAACACCAGGTCTTCCGTACTGACGTTGCCGCTGGCGCCGGGCGCATGTGGGCACCCGCCGATGCCGCCCAGGCAGGCGTCAAAGCGCGACACGCCGGTCTGCAACGCGGCCAGCACATTGGCCAGGCCGAGCCCTCGCGTGTCGTGAAAGTGCGCACAGCACAGGCGCTCGCCGGCAATGCGGCGCGCGTCGGTAAACAGCCGCTGCACCGCCGCGGGGTCCGCATAGCCCACCGTATCGGCCAGGCTGACGCGGTCCGCGCCGGCGTCCAGCAGCGCCTGCATCAAGCGCAACACGTCGTGCGGCGGTACCTGCCCCTGCAAGGTGCAGCCAAAGGCCGTGCCGACGCCGCCTTCGATCAACATCGACGAGCCCGCCGCGTCGCGCGCCGCGCGTATCTGGCCCACCATCGCGACGACCTCGTCGGGCGTTTTGCGCAGGTTTGCCACGCTGTGTGCATGGCTGGCCGACAAGGGCACCAGCATCAGGTCGGCGCCGCTATCCAGCGCGCGTTCGGCGCCCTTTACGTTGGGCACCAGGACCGACACCGACAGACCGGGCAGTTTTTTCGCGTGAGCCACCAGCGCGTCCGTGTCCGCCAACTGCGGCAGCAGACGGGCGGGCACAAAAGAGCCGACCTCGATCTCGCGTTGACCGGCGGCGTAGGCGGCGTCGATCCATTCGCATTTGGTGTGGGTTGGCAGCACCACGGGCAGGCTTTGCAGCCCATCGCGCAGCCCCACTTCGCGCACGACGGCGGTGGGGGGAATCACAAAAGATGGGGCAGTCGGCATGGCGGCGGATTCGGCAAGGGGTGGGAAGACCGATGAAGATGAAGATGAAGATGAAGATGAAGATGAAGCCAGTTTAGATATTCTCTATTCGCGCACCAGCGGTATTTTGGAACGTTTAATATTCCCAATCGGAATTTCATATCAAGGCAGCCCGCCATGCGCGATCTGGACATCACCACCCTGCGCCTGTTCATCTCGGTATGCGAAACCGGCAATATTGCGCGCGCCGGCGAACGCGCCAGCATCGTGGGATCGGCCATCAGCAAGCGACTGGCGCAACTGGAAGACACGGTGGGCGCCAAGCTGCTGACCCGCAAACGCCGGGGCGTCGAACCCACCCAGGCTGGCGAGACCCTGCTGGAACACGCGCGCGCCATATTGGCCAGCTCGGACCGCATCGAACGCGACATGTCGGCCTATGCCAGCGGCGTCAAGGGCCAGGTCCGCATCCTGGCAACGGCGTCCGTGCTGGCGGAATCCCTGGCCGACGACATCGCGGCGTTTCTGCAAATGGCGCCCCATCGCAACATCCGGGTCGACATGGAAGAACGCGTCAGCCAGGAGGTCGTGCGCGAGGTCAAGGGCGGCATTGCCAGCCTGGGCATCTGCTGGGACGCGGCCGACTTCCACGGCCTGCAAACCCGGCCCTACCGGGGCGACCGCCTGGCTGTCGTGACCGCGCCCGGCCATCCACTGGCGCAGCGCGAGGCGGTATGGTTTGACGACGCGCTGGACTTCGAACACGTCAACATGCCCGCCGCCGGCGCGGTCTTGCGCATGTTGCAGACGGCGGCAAGCCATAGCGGCAAGACCCTGCGCCACCGCGTCACCGTCAGCAATTTCGATTCGGCGTTTCGTGTGGTGTTGGCCGGCTTGGCCATCAGCGTCGCGCCCATCGAGGTCGCCACGCCCTATGCGCTGGCCCATGGGCTGCGCGTGCTGCCACTGCTGGATCCCTGGAGCCATCGCCGCTTTGCCATCTGCATGCGCGACGCGCAAGCGCTATCGGCGGCGGCCAGCCTGTTGCTGGACCACCTGGTGGCGGCCGGACATGCCTCTGCGTGAACGCCACCACGGCGCGGCAAGGCACGGCGTGCCGGGCCGGGCATGTACCCAAGTTCGCATATGGCGCGCCCCCGGACATCGTCTTAAGCCGCCCTGAACTCGGTTTAGATTAATTAGTTTTTCTAATCTGGCCCCAGCAGCTAGTCTGTCGCCCTTTTCATGGGGGTTGCAATGACGACCGCGTTCGTTCCTGGATTTTTGCTCAGCCTGGGCCTGATCGTTGCCATCGGGGCGCAAAACGCTTTCGTCCTGCGACAGGGCCTGCGCCAGGAATATGTGTTTGCCGTGTGCCTGGCCTGCGCCGTGTCCGACGCCATCCTGATTGCGACGGGCGTGGCCGGCTTCGGGCTGGCGGTGGACACGCTGCCCTGGCTGGAGCCGGCCATGCGCTATGGCGGCGCGCTGTTCCTGTTTGTGTACGCGCTGCGCAGCCTGCGGTCGGCGTGGCGCACGCAGCACGACAGCCTGGCGCCGTCGGCCACGCAGACGGCCGGGCTGGGCGCCACGCTGGCCACCTGCCTGGCATTCACCTGGCTGAACCCGCATGTCTACCTGGACACCGTGGTGCTGCTGGGGTCCATATCCAGCCAATACGAAGGGCGGAAAGTCGCCTTCGCGCTGGGCGCCATGTCGGCTTCGTTCGCGTTTTTCTTCACGCTGGGTTACGGCGCCCGCCTGCTTCGACCGCTGTTCGCCAACCCGCGCGCCTGGCGCGTGCTCGATGCCTGCGTGGGCGTGGCCATGCTGGCCATCGGCTTGAAATTGGTGCTGTAAACGCGCCGGCTTGCGGCTGGCCGCAGTCATCTACAATCCGTTGACGCCGGCCGCATCAAGGGCCGGCCCGCAACACACAGGTAGCATGACGCGCGCGAAGAAACCAGCAGCAAGAAAGAAACGCCCCACCGCCCGGGGCAATACAAAATCCGCCGGCCGAGCCTACCGGTTCATCAGGGCGCTGCTGGTGTCGTCGTTGGCCAGCTTCGGCGCCGCCACCTATGTGCTGAAACCGCAATGGCCCGCGCAACTGACGCCCGACGCCATTCTGGCGCGCCTGGGTTGGCCCGCGCAGGAAAAAATTGCCCCGGCCGTGATTCCATCAGGCGCGCTGACCCACACGCGGTTTGCCGACTGTCCGCAGTTCTTTCCGAAAGGCCAGATGCCTGTCGTGCCGTCCGGCGCGGCGCTGCGCGAACTGTGCTTTACCGGCTTTGCCGTCTTGCATAACGGTCAAACCAAAACCCCCGTTTTCGTTGTTGAACGCCTGAACCGCAAGCTGCTCGCGCAGGCGCAGGGCATGCAGCGCACTGACAAGTTCTACGCGGAAGCGCGGCTGCCCGGCGCCGAACGCGCCGCGCTGGATGACTACAAGGGGTCGGGCTATTCGCGCGGTCACATGGCGCCGGCCGGCGACATGTATTCCAAGGAAACCATGGCGCAAAGCTTCTCGCTGGCGAACATGGTGCCCCAAGATCAGACACAGAACGCGGGCTCGTGGAGCCGCATCGAGCAGGACACGCGCAAATACGTCATGCGCGCGGCGGGCGACGTGTACGTCTATACCGGCCCCTACTACAGCGGCAAACCGGCGACGATCGGCGCCGGCGTCGCCGTGCCCAGCCACGTCTATAAAGTCGTGTACGACGCCACGACGGGCCGCTCGTGGGTGCACTGGCAGGCCAACGCCGCCAGCGCCAGGGAAGGCGCGCCCATCAGCTACGACGAATTCGTGCGCCGCACCGGCATGCAGCTGCTGCCGTCGGGCGGCTAGCCGACGGCAGCCGTGCGCGGGGTCGCAACGATTACGGCTTCAACACCACCTTGATGCAGCCGTCCTGCTTGTCGCGGAAGGTCTTGTACATGTCCGGGCCGGCTTGCAGATGTTCGTGGTGCGTGATGACGAATGACGGATCGATGCGGCCTTTGACGATCATGTCCAGCAACTCATCCGTCCAGCGTTGCACGTGCGTCTGGCCCATGCGCCAGGTCAGCCCCTTGTTCATCGACGCGCCAAACGGAATCTTGTCGATCATGCCGCCGTATACGCCAGGCACGGACAACACGCCCCCCGGCCGGCATACGTAGATCATTTCACGCAGCACGTGCGGCCGGTCGGTCTCGGCGCCCACCGCCTGCTTCACGCGGTCGTACATGCCGCCCATGGCGCTGGCTGAATGCGACTCCATGCCCACCGCGTCGATGCACTTGTCCGGCCCCTTGCCCTGCGTCAGCGCGTTCAGCCGTTCCACCACGCTTTCTTCCTCGAAGTTGATCGTAATGGCGCCGCCGTCCCTGGCCATCTGCAACCGCTCGGGCACATCGTCGATGCAGATCACCTGACGGGCGTTGAGCAGCACGGCGCTGCGCACCGCCATCTGGCCCACCGGCCCCGCGCCCCACACCGCAACGGTATCGGTGGGCTCGATCTCGCATTGCATCGCGGCCTGCCATCCCGTGGGCAGGATGTCGCCCAGGAACAGGACCTGGTCGTCGGTGAGTTCGGGCGGTACGGGAATATGCGTGGTGTCGGCCCACGGCACGCGGACGAACTCCGCTTGTCCGCCCGCGTAGCCGCCCGTCAGGTGCGTGTAGCCGAACAGCCCGGCCGTGGTGTGACCGAACATCTTGGCCGCATCGTCGGCATTGCGGTTGGTGCGTTCGCAGACCGAAAAATTGCCCCGTCGGCATTGGTCGCACTGACCGCAGGTGATGGTGAATGGAATCACCACGCGGTCCCCTACTTTCAGGCGCTTGGTCTCGCTACCCACTTCGACGACCTCGCCCATGAATTCGTGCCCCATCACATCGCCCGATTTCATTTCCGGCATGAAGCCGTCGAACAAGTGCAGGTCCGACCCGCAGATGGCGCAGGCGCTGACCTTGATGATGGCGTCGCCGGGATGTTCCAGAATCGGATCCGGAACCGTGTCGTACCGGATGTCGTGCTTTCCGTGCCAGCAAAGTGCTTTCATGTGTGTCCCCTTAGACATGCAACCGCAGCGTTGCGAATCGCGCGGTGGGGGCAGCAACTATCGTGCCTTCGCAGCGGGTTTTCCGGGCGCTACCGCGTGCGTGCGTGGGCATGCGGATTGCTAGGTTGCATGGCCCCGCCGGGCGGCATCGCGCTGGCGGGCCTCATCCAGGAGACACGCATGACCAAGCACGTCTATGTCGCAGCGCTTTGCGGCGCCATCATGTTGGGCGCACATGGCGTGGCCGCCGCGCAATCCGCGCAATCCGCGCCCAAGCCGGACCCCGCCGACTCCGCCGCGTCGATCACCAAGCTCAATAGCGAAGACCGCGGCTTCCTGACCCGGGCGGCGGAATCGGGTTATCTGGAAGTGGACGGCAGCAAACTGGCGTTGAAGAAATCGCAGAACGCAAAGGTCAAACAGTTCGCGCAAAAGATGGTCGACGACCACACCCGCGTGGGGCAGCAATTGCAAGCGCTGGCAAAACAGAAAGGCTTCGAGACGCCGAAGGAGCCCTCGCTGGTGCAAAGCGCCAAGCTCAAGGCGCTGGACCTGCGCAGCGACGGCTTTGATGAGGCGTACAGCGACGAGATCGGGGTGGCCGCGCACGAAGACGCCGTCGAACTCTTCGACAAGGCCACCAAAGAGTCCAACGATCCCGACCTGAAGCGCTTTGCCGCCGACACGCTACCCGCGCTGAAGCGCCATCTGCAAGAAGCGCGCGCACTGCAAAAGGCCATTAAGGGCCAGGGCCAGGCGAAATAGCACGGCGCGCCAGGCATGGTGTTTGCTGAATGGCGCTGCGCCAATCATGGCCACCTTCACACCCATCACACCCATCAACACACGGGAGCAGACAATGACCCAGAAGACTTTGCAGGATCTATTCGTGCATGAACTGTCGGACATCTACAGCGCCGAGAAGCAACTGACGCGGGCGTTGCCGAAGATGGCCCGCGCCGCTTCAGACCCAGCGCTTGCCGAAGCGTTCACGCAGCATCTGGAAGAAACGCGCGGCCAGGTGGAACGCATCGACAAGATCATCGAATCCGCCGACTTCCGCCTCAAGCGCATCAAGTGCGCAGCGATGGAAGGCTTGGTGGAGGAAGGCCGCGACGTGATTGAAGACGTTGAAAAAGGGCCGGTGCGCGATGCTGCGTTGATTGCCGCCGCGCAGAAGGTCGAGCACTACGAAATTGCCGGCTACGGCACGTTGTGCACCTTCGCCAAGCAGTTGGGCCTGACCGAGGCGTTGACGCTGTTGAAGGAAACGTTGGCCGAGGAAAAGGCCACCGACGAAAAGCTCAGCATGCTGGCGCTACAGCAGACCAACGCGGAAGCCGCGCAGGCCGGTAAAGCCAAGTAAGGCCAGGCAAGCGGCCTGAGCCGCCCACACCCCGAGGTCCGACGCGTGGGGGCGTCTTCGGATCTCGGGGTGTTTTCTTGATGCGCGAGTCCGAACGGTGCCGCAGCCGGGTCAATCCCGAATCGAACCCGCATCAATCACGTATGCGTGAAGGCCGCCGGGCACGACGGCCGCTGCCGCTTGCATCGTTCCGCCTGCCTGGCGATGCCCCGCCCGTTGCCAACGCAATGCCGACGCCGAAAGCGATATACACCAACAGCAAGGCGCCGCGCGTCAGTCGCTGCTCAAAGCCGGGTTGCAAGCGCTTGGGCGTTAATTGGTAATCGGCAAAACACGATGTGGCGGCCACCAGCGCCCCTTCCATCCACGGCCGCTTGCCCCAGCGCGTCTGCTGTGCGCGTGCGCTGGCCCGGGCGTGCAGCGTGGCCCAGAAGATAGACGCCGCATGGTGGATCAGCAGGCCGGTCGCCGTGTGCTTCCAGCTGGGGTCATCCTGGTGCAGCGCGCGCTCGCCCCACAGCCACTGGCTGGTCGCATTGGTCGCGGCGGCGGCGTGCCCGGTCTGGTGCTTAGCCAACGCAATCAATGCCAACGTGGACAACGCGCTAGCCGCGCTACCGCTGCGTACGCCTTCTACAAAAGCTTGCCGCCATTCATGCATGGTGATCCCCTGGTTGATGTGGTGGCAGCCCGGGGCTCTTGCCCCGGCGCCGCCAGGTATGCAGTTTGCTGAACCCGTGAACCGATCTGGCGCCGCGACAAAAAAGGAACAGGCATGAAAATTCTGCTGACCGGTGCGCATGGATTTATCGGCAGCCGGCTGGTCGACGCCCTGCGCGAAGACGACCATCAGCTGGTATGCCTGGTGCGCACGCCACGCCCCCGCGACTTGAACGTGCCGCGAGCAAGATACGTGCCCGCGGACTTTTCTCGGCTGACGCGGGTGGAAGACTGGGCGCCGCTGTTGTCGGGCGTGGATGCCGTTATCAATACCGTCGGAATTTTTCGGGAGTCGGGTTCGGCCAGCTTTGCCAACGTGCACGACAAGGCGGCCAAGGCGCTGTTCGCGGCGGCCCGGCAATACGGCGCGCCGGTCATCCAGTTTTCGGCGCTGGGGGCGGATGCCGAGGCCGCATCGGGCTTTCATATCAGCAAGCGCGCCGCGGACGACGCGTTGCGCGCGGCCGGCGCACCGGCTTACATCGTGCAGCCGTCGCTGGTCTATGGCGTGGGCGGCACCAGCGCCGCGCTGTTCAACCAGCTTGCCGTCATGCCTGTCGTCGCTTTGCCTGCGGGCGGCTGGCAGCGCGTTCAGCCCGTGCACATCAATGACGTGGTTGCGGGCGTGCGCGCGATGCTGGCGCAGCCGGCGCCCGGTGCGGTCACCGTGGCGTTCTGCGGCCCCGAACCCATCACGGTGAGGACCTACCTGTCGATGCTGCGCGGCGGGCTGGGCATGGCGGGAAGGCAGTGGATCATTCCGGTGCCGTCGCGTATGGCGAGCGCCGCGGCCAGGGCCGGCAGCTGGATGCCAGGCTCCTTGGTCGACGCGGACAGCCTGGCCATGTTGAACCGCGGTAATACCGGCAACCCGATCGCCTTCGCCGCGCTGCTGGGCCGCAGCCCCGTCGCCCCCCCTTCGTTCATAGCGCCGCATGAACAGGCACCGCTGCGCGCCGACAGCATCCTGCGCACGATGCTGCCCGTGATGCGGCTGTGCATCGCCGCCGTCTGGCTATGGACGGCCGCGGTATCCATGGGCTTGTACCCCATCCAGGACAGCCTGGCGCTGCTTGCCGACGCCGGCGTGCCCGACGCCCTGGCCCCGATCATGCTGGCGGGCGCGGCCGGCCTGGACCTGGTGCTGGGCGTGTTGACGTTGATGAACCTGGGGGGGCGCAAGCGCTGGGTGTGGCTGGCGCAGATGGCCTTGATACTGGGCTACACCGCCATCATCACCGTGCAATTGCCCGAGCAATGGCTGCACCCCTTCGGCCCCATTTCGAAAAATGTGCCGATGCTGGCGGTGCTGGCGCTGCTGTATCTATGCGATAGCCGCGCGCGGAGGCCGTGATGGAATATCTTTGGTTCAAGCTGCTGCACATTCTGTCTTCCACGCTGCTGTTCGGCACGGGCATCGGGTCGGCGTTCTACCTGCTGTGCGTGGTGCTGCGCCGCGACGTCAAGGTGGTGGCCTCGGTGGCGCGCGTGGTTGTCGTGGCCGACTGGCTGTTCACCGCCACCACCGCCGTCATCCAACCGCTGACCGGCTGGTATCTGGCCCACCTGATGCAGTTGCCCTTGAACACGCCGTGGCTGTCCGCCTCGTTGATGCTGTATGCGGTGGCGATCGCTTGCTGGTTGCCGGTCGTGAGGCTGCAAATGCTGATGCGCGACAGCGCGACGGCCTCGGCCGCCGCCGGCGAACCGCTATCGCCCCGGTTCATGCGCTACTTTCGCGCATGGTTCGTGCTGGGCTTTCCGGCGCTGGGCGCGTTCCTGGGGATTTTCTGGCTGATGGTGTTCAAGCCGGCGTAGGGGTGGGCCGTGGACGGATCCGCGCCTTGCATCCGTCCCCGTGGCGCGGCCTGGTGCCGTCTGGTGCCGCTTGCTGCCGCCTGGTTCGGGTAAGGGGCCAGCTTGGAACGGGACTTGCTGAGCGCCACTCGTACCGCCCGACAAGCACGGGCGGTTCTTGGATGCTTCACGTCAGGAGAAAACAATGAAAACGCAGATCAGCTATCGCAAACTCGACGGCGACCACGGCGTCGCCCTGGTCAACGGCGGTATCTCAGAGACACTGCAAGCCAAGCGTGAATTGGCGAACTGGCTGGAACTGCCTGAAGGCAGCAGCGCCAGCACCGAAGAACAACAGGTGGACAGCCGCCTGAAACAAGGCGGCATTGCCCCGGAATCGGTGCAGTTCAACCACATCAGCGAATAGCCCGCTACAAAAGCACAAGGGCTTACGCCATAAAAGCGTAAGCCCTTGATTTTTTTGGTCGGGGCGGTGGGATTCGAACTCACGACCCTCTGCTCCCAAATCGTTTTCAGTCGCGTTTTTGAGAGTTTGAAGCCGTTTGTGTTAGGCGCCTTTTTCTATAACAATCAATGAATTAGCCAACACCCGAGTTTGTGCCGGTTTGTAATCGTTTGACTGAAGCGCCGTTTCAATGGTCCACTTTCGGTCCACCTATCCACGCGCTCTGACGATCTGGCAATGGCAACGAATTTATTAACCGACCGTGCAATCCTGGCGGCCAAGCCGAAGGACCGAGAATACGAGATCACCGATGGCGGCGGCCTCGCTCTTCGCATCAAGACCAATGGAACAAAAATGTGGGCGGTGCGTTACACCAGTCCGACCACTGGAAAGCGTGTGCGAGAGTATATCGGCGCTTATCCGGCGTTGCGCCTCGCCGACGCGCGCGAGAAGGCTTCCCAACGAAAGACCCTCGTGGCGCAAGGCGTGAGTCCTGACGCGGCGACAGTGCTGCTCGCGGAGGACGGGGAAACGCCGACCACCGTCGGTGACCTGTACGACACGTGGTATGCCAAACACGTCGAGCGTAATCGATCCAGCAAGAGCGACAAGGATTCCATAAAGAGCCGGTTCGAGAACTACGTCCGGCCCAGGGTGGGCGACATTCCATTGAGCAAGATCCGCCGGGGTCAGCTGATGGTCGTCATCGATGCCGCCCGAGAAGCGAACAAGATGCGCACCGCCAATCTGCTTCTTGGGGAACTTGGACAAATGTTCCGCTACGCGGCGGCGCGGGAGTGGATGCAGGGCGATCCGACCGCCGCGATTACTCGGAAAGACGCCGGAGGGCAGGACAAGGAAAGCGATCGCGTTCTTGATGATTCAGAAATCGTGATGCTGCGGGATATTCTCGCAACGCCACCGGAATCGAAATCTCGTTATTACGTCGCTAGGCGGCGCGTGCTGCCCCTCCATACGGAGCTGGCGGTTTGGTGGACTCTGGCAACGTTGGCGCGCGCCGTGGAGGTGGCAACCATCAAACGCAAAGGCGTCGTAAACCGCAAAGCTGCCACGTGGACGATACCCGCCGAAGTTTCCAAGAACAAGAAGCCTCATCTGGTTCACCTGAGCCCCTTCGCGTTGGCCGTGTGGGATCGCATGTGCGAAATCCCAGGTGACGGGGAGTATGTGTTTGAAGGACGCGACGGTGGGCACGTGTCGGAAACGGAAGTGACCCGGCGACTGTCCGACCGGCAGACGCGGGCCAAGCCGATCAAAGGACGAAAGAACAGCACTATCCTCGATCTGCCCGGCGGACATTGGACACAGCACGACCTACGGCGCACCGGTGCCACGATCATGGGCGAGCTGGACATCTCGTCAGATGTAATCGACCTGTGCCTAAACCACAAGAAAGCCAAAAAAACCACCCGCACCTATCAGCGACAAACAATGCTCCCCCAGCGAAAGGAGGCATTCGATGTGTTGGGCGCACATTTAACAAAGCTGCTCGGCGATCCCGCCACATGGCTACCGTCGATAAGCGTAGAGGACCACGAGAGAACATCTGCTGTTGGATGAAAGCTGTGGTTCGCATCCTCTAAAGTCGCTGGCCAAAATTACAACAACCGAAGGTATCCCGTGAATGGACGTCAGATAGACCGGGGAAACCCGGCGCAGCTCACCCGGCATCAGCATGTGCATGCAGCCAAGTGCATTAAGCATTTCGTGGGCGCCGATGGGAAAGTCGATGTGGTCTTGTTGGGCGTCGCAAAAACGCGATTGCCGCCGAGTGACCCCTTGTTCTGCGCAGATCGGGCGTGGTCGCTACAGGGCGAACGTGCGCTGATGCGGGATAACATCGAACGCCGATTCTTCAGCCAGCTTGGGCGCGCCGTGCATGGCTATTCGGTGCAAGACCACGAGGCGGTGTCGGAGTATTTCTTTCTTTGGCAAATGCGCCGGATCGCCCGGGAGCAGCCTATCCCTGACATGAAGCTAAACGGCATTACGGGAACCTCGCTAATGCCATTGCAGCGGCAGCTTGCAGAAGCAAAGCATGTCATCACCATCGATCACGACGCAAAGATGGGGGGACAGCACGCGACCACGATTCAAATCCTTCGCGGCGTGGATGAACGGATGCATCAGTACCCGGCTCTCAGATGGGGGGTCGCAAAGTCCGAATCCGGAGAGTTCGTCGTCGCCGATGGCTACGCAAGGCCACGCTTTTTCTTCCCTGTTACGCCGAGCATCGCCTTAATTGAGGGCCAGCGCGACTGCCGCATTGATCATGACACCCTCAGAAAAATGAACCGCAGAAGCATGGAGCAGTCTAGGGCCTATTTTTTTGCTCGTGATATGTCAAAGTGTCCGGCCTAGGCAGAAGGGCAACATTTCCGCCACTGCCCGACTGTGCCGCTGTACATTTCAATGAGTAAATAATGTAATAATCGGAAGGTCTGACGCTCCGATAGCATTACAAGAGAGAAACAAAATGAAAAAAGCAGCGTTGCTCGTTACTGTGCTGACTGTTTCCGGCTGTTCGACCTACGACCTGGCGTTAATGGACCAAAAGAGCGGCACTACGGGCCATGGGCGCGCCACGGCGAACGACTCTATTGCCCTCATTGAATTGGGCGGCAAAACCTACGCGGGGAAATTTAGCTACCGCTCGGACAGCACTTACTCGGTCCCGTCGATTTCCCAATCCGACAATCTTCCCCCTCCGTTGGAGGCGAAGAAGGCAAAGCTGGGGTTTGTCGGAGGCAACGGAAGCGTGTTTGCAAAGTCGGCGGATAACAGCGGTCTGCGTTGCGTGTTCGCCATGAATGCCCGAACGCAAAACGGCTCGGGCGCCTGTCTTGACGATGGGGGCAACGTCTATGACCTCCAAGTCAACTGACGAAGTGCTGGGCGCACCGCCCGCCCTGTCCTGTTCGCTATCAAACCTTCTTGACGAAATCTCCGGAACAGACCGTGCAACACCTGGCACCCTCGCGTGGGAGGCTGGTCCTTGGAAGGTTGACTTTTGGCGGCAACAAGTTCTCAGCCCGTCCGGCTCCGTCCGTCTAAATGCGGCCGAACTTATCGTCTTCGGCCGCCTGCTTGCGGCCGCCGGCTCCGCTGTGAGCAGAGACGTTCTAGAAGCCGATCTGCTTCGCCTTTGGAACTCTGGGGCAACAGAAAACGTGGCGACCCGCTTGGCGCTGTATGTTTCGCGCATGAGGGCCAAATTCGCGCGTGCGCGCGTTCCGTTCCCTATCCGCTCCGTGCGAGGCAAAGGGTATCAATTGAAGAGTTCAACCGCTCACTAGCGCCACACCGCCGTACCTTTCCCCTTAGTGCCGCAACACTATTGCAAGCAGCTGCCGAACCGCGCCATACTGACGTCCCGTTCACCATACTTTTGGAGGGTACAGCAATGCATCGCGATGACATCCAGAAGCTCGGCGCCCAAGCTGCTCGCGAGGGTTTTAGCCTGTGGGATTGTCCTTATCTGCGCGCAGAGGAAATGCCCGGCCACACCGGGGGACCAATTGCAGAATGGCGCGAGAAGATTCGTGCATGGGAGACCGGCTGGCGCAAACAGGTGCGAAGCCGGCCGTCCTCCGTCCGTAGCCGCGCTCGCTGCCTAGCCGTCCCGGAGAGAAGTCCTACGGTAGTCCTCGGCCCGGGCTAAGGTACGGTAAAACTTTGCGCCCACGTGCACCAGCTCGGCGCACTCATTGAGACTCAATCGAGGGCTGATCCGCTCCAGACAGTTGGCATACTCAGTCAAGACCTCCGCCCAGTCGTCAAAATTACGACTGGGCGCAGGTTGAGCGATCATTTTTGCAAGTAGTTCATCACGGAGCATGGAGGGCACCTTCCTTTTGCGAGCCGATTGCGTTGCAGCAATTCACATGCCCGTAGGCGACGCTCCGAGATGATGGCGCCCTGTCCCGGGCGCCATTCTATTGGCACCACTCGCTACGGCCTGCTGTCGGCATCCCCCGCCTTATCCCGCCTCTCCAGGGCCTGAAGGCGAGCAGCATCAGCCTGACGCAGCGTTCTGTAAAACATTGCGCCGCACGCTACCAGATGCCCCAGCTCTCTTTCGTCGAGCTTCGCGGCCAGTTTTGCCAAATGGCCAGAGTAGATAACCAGCACGCTGTCCCACGAATTCAGGTTTGGTGTCGGTGCAGACGCCGAAATCATAAGCGCCAGTAGTTCGTCGCTGTCCATGCACGTTCTCCTTATCCAGCGCACTAAGAATTACACGGGACGGGCTATATGGTCAAAACTAAAGGGTGAGCTTCAGCTACCGCCGACATAGCCTCGACCACATATTGTTGCCCTCCAAGATTTGCCGGCGCACGGACGGCGGCGTCGCGTCAACTTCCTCCCCGGTATCAAAATAGACGGGTCGTGCGTGCTCGCAGTACTCAACGCCTACGGTCGCCGGAGCCGCGCACCCAGTTACGCTTAAGCTCATCAGCAATATCGTCGTCGCCCATACTGGCCGTTTCCTGTTGCACATCGCGCACCTCGTTGCGGGCCTTCGCGCCCTGTTCGTTGATCTGATTCGCCCGTTCTTGGCGTTCTGTCTGCCGCCCCGTCGCGCGCCCCCGATAAAACACACTGACCAGCGCCGCGACTGCCAAGCCGATCAGCAGCAAGGCCCCTTTGAATCGCTCAATCCATACCGTCATAGCCGCCCCCCACTGCCGCCACTGCCTGCGAGTACAGTGCGTCCCATGTGCCCGGGTGCGGCTTGCCGGGCCGCCAGGTGCGCAAATACAGCTGCCACGCGGCGTCACTGTCGCCGATAGCCGGAAGCCTCGCCGGATCCGTCCACAGCAGCAATCGCGCGAAGCCTGCCGCCAAAATGTCGTCATGAGCCAGGGAGTTGTACACGTCCGTCGCGGTCGGTTCGACATCGCGAGCGGTGCAGATCGCACGAGCATCCGGCCAGCTGGAGGGATGCGTAAGCACGCCACGGACGCCGCCCCCGCGCTCGAATTGCCAGAAGCCCACGGCAGGCCCCTTGATCTGCCGGCGATGCACAAAGCGGCTTTCCTGAAGGCCGATGGCCAGCAGCATGACGCGCGCGCCCGGCGTGTCCATCTTGGCTGGTAGCAACGCCAGGGCCGGGTTGATACCCGTCTTGGTGATTTCGGAAAGGTTCATTGCTGCTTCGGTGTCCTGATGTGCTTGGCCGTCACTGCGGCCACGTAGAAGGCGGCGGACGCGGCGAGGGCGGCATCGCCCGCGCTGGCCCAGCCCGCCACGAAGACCCGGCACGCTGCGCCCGTCGCGGTAAGGCAGACTGCGGCCAGGCCGATGCGCTCCAGCGTCGTGTCGTTGATCGACTTCGCAAAGACTGCGAGCGCAGCACCGCCCGCTACTACAAGCCAGCAGACGAATGCCAGCACAGCCCACAAAGTGATATAGATCTTGGTATCCATGTCAGGCTCCTTTGCCGCGAACGCGGTCAAGTACTGCTTGCCACAGGGCACCGATGGGCGCTTCCTGCACGGCCTGCCACATACGCGACATGATCGCCATGCCCAGGAAACCGCAGAGGAAGCCCGACAGGCCCTCGGGAATCCCGAGGAACTGCGCCAGCCACGGCGACCCGTAGTAAGCCAACGCGGCCCCGGTCGCCGCCATGCTGGCCTTCGCCGTCCGGGATCCTTGCAGGAACCGCATGGACACCATCGCGCCGATAACGCCGGCCAGCTTTGCCGCGAGGGCGTCGAAATCTTGGATGTTCAATCGCGTCCCCTTGAGACGAAAAAAAGGCCCGCACTAGCGGGCCGGGTGTGAACTTCGAATTAACACTATGCGCGGGGCCTCGGCTTTACAGGCCGCTGACGTCCAAAACGGTGTATGTCCAGGCCGGCTGATCGGGCTCCGGCGTCAACGCCGTACCGGATCGATACGGCCCGGTGATGCGCGCTGACTGGTCCACATCAAGTCTGCCCCCCGCCCCCATCCGCACCGAACTCCAGATTTGAATCCACATGAAATCCGGCTGCGGTCCGGGACTGGTTAGCTGGTAAAAGTTGGAGTAGAAAAGGTTGCCGACGACCACTGCGGGCAACACGCCACCACCGTAAATGCGGGTCGCCGGCGTCATGGGCTGCGTCGGCGGCACGACCTCGGATAGCGTGTCTATGGGGCGCAGGTATTTGAGCCGCGAACTGAAGGCCCTGGTTCCATCTGGTTTCCATATTTCAAGCGCAGCGTTAGCGAATTCGTACTGCTGACCGTACCCGGCTTGATCGAAGGAATAGATCGTGACGGTGGGTGCAGGCGCATTCGCGCGGGCAGCGAAAACCAGCGTCCAGGTTTGCCCGCTCTGACTGGACCCGAGCAGCCCACAAAACTGGTCCGCAGAAAAAGCGATCACTGAATCCGGCGAACCCGAAATGGTAGTGGTTCCGATGTACCACTCCGCCCCTAAAGGCACGACAAAGGTCCTCTTTTCGCGCAACACCAAATTGGAATATTCGTTGTCGATTTGCGCCGTCGCCCCGCCGGGCTTGGTATACCTGAATCCCGCCGTCATAGTCGAATCCCGTAGGTCACACGCGCTGCCTTGTGCGGATACACGTCGGTCCAGAAATCCCACATAACGTACATCCCAGAGATATACACCCTCGGCGCCACCGCCGAATTGCTGCCACTGCCCGAAAGAGGCGCGTTGCTCATGAAGAATGGCTCGCCCAAGGCGAATTCAGGCACGTAAAGCGAACCCGGTGAAGTCGTCGTGGTTAACACTCCAAGCGTGCGGCCAATAACGGTATTAGGCCCAAACAGCAACGTGCCGTCGCTGTTCCACATCATCAAACCTGCCGTCATGCCCACACTCCCAAACGGATCGCCTCCACCCCATTCGCGTAAAAGACTTGCAGCAACTGGTTGGTCAAGCGCAAACGCCCTTGACCGGCGACCGGTCCGTTAATTTCAAAGGTCCCCGACTTGTCCAGGCGCCACCCCTGCACGCCCGCGACATAGTTATCGGACTGGATGAAGTTGCCGATCATCGCGTTGGTGATCCAGCCAGTGCCGATAAGAGCCTGGTTCATGAAAACCTGACTGCCCTGGATCACGAACGGCGCCGTAAGCTGCGCACCATTTGGATGGATCACCGCAAACCGGTCGGCCGCGACCAGGAATTGCGATTCTGTCACCCCGCCCGAACTTGCGACGCCGAGGCCTATACCTGCCACATAGTTCTTGCCGCCCACAGAGATCTGCGTACGGACGTTCCACATGGCCGAAATATCGCCGTTCGTCTTGGCGATGGCCTGGCTGGTTTCCTCCACCGCCGCGAACGCCTCGTTTGCCGTAGCCTGAACTGCGGTGATGCGCTCTCCCAGCGCCCCGTCAGCGTCAGCGCGCGCCGTGGACTCTTCTTGCACAAGGCCCGCAGTTTCATCGGCCTTCGCGCTGACGGCGCTGATGGTCTGCGCCATCGCGTCGTTTTGCTCCTGCCGAATTGTCGATTCCTGCGAAATGCGAGTTTCCAGCACCGGGATCTTTTCAATTGGCGCAAGAATGTCCTGGGCCAGCTGTGTCTGCGTAATCTTCCCGGTCAGATACTCCAGAATCTCTGTAGCGTCCGAACTGGATTGCCCCAGCACGCCGCTACCCGCTGGGTAGCGTTCCCCCGCCACCCCGTTGCGGTCGCGAAGGATGGCCCAAAAATACAGCCGCGCACCAGCGGACAGCCCCATCAGGGTGGTGGTGTCCTGCGGGAATGCGAAATCGCCCAGCTTCTGCGCCGAGGAAAACGCCGGCGCTTCGCTGTACCAGATCTCCGTCCGCTCGATGATCGACGGAGATGTGGGCAGGCCCCACTTCAAGCGGATGGCGAACACCAGAGCCGTGGCCGTCAAGCTTGTGACCATCGGCGGCGGGGCCAAAATCCCGTCAAGTTGCGTCTGCGTGGACGATGCCCAGATGGACGCGATATCCAGCGCGTTCAGCGCCCGCACGCGGCACAAGAACGCCCCGGCGTATATGTTGGGCACCTCAATGCTGGTCGATCCCGTACGCGGCAGGTTGACCCATTCCGAGTTGTCCCGGCGCCACTGCACTTCGTACGCAACGGCACTTGCCGCCGCCTTCCAAGAAAACACGGCGGTGTGGCTCGCGTACCCCTGGTCGATCACCGAATACGACGTGATTTGCACGTCCGACGGAGGCGGCTGGACACCAGGCGGGATAACGGTGATGGGCGCCGGGTCTAGACGCGTCCCGAAATCCACATTATCAAATTTGCCCGGTTCGTGCTGTATGGCCGAGATTTCCGCAATCAGTCCGTCTTTGCGCTTCACGCCGAGGACGCGGAAGCGCTGTGCAGAAAGCGTTTCCGATTCCAGCGTCCACACACACTCGGCCTCGGGCACCTCGGTAAACGGCGCGGTCACAGTCAGAATCAGCACCGTACCGGGCAAGCCCACCATGTCCGCAGTCAGTTCCGTGGAATCGACGGTGAACGTCGTCATGTCGGCCGTCAGGCCCTGTCCCACCGCAGTGCTGATAATCCGCGTCTCCGACACGCCGCTGGGCAGATTCACGGTCAGACGATCCCCGGGCCTCACACCCAGTTCGGCATCTACCGTGACAACCGTTGCGGTCGCTTCACGGATCCGCCCGCCGATACGCCGGCCGGCTAGGTGCTGATCAGCCACGCGGATGATGCTGCCAGGCCGTACCCGGCAAGCGTCCAGGCCTACTGCGAACGACACCGAGCGCGTTTCCATCCGCGAGGTCAGCAAAAGCCACTTTCCAACTCGATTAGCCTGCCCGCGAGACGTGCACCCGAACGCACTCACTTCGACCTGCTTAAGCCCATAGCGAGCCAGCGCTTGCCGGTCCTCCACGTACTCGACCTTCTGCCGGCCCATGTCGGACAAGTCGTTCCACGAAACCAGCGCCACCGTATAGCGGGTATTGAGTGCCGACCCGACATAGTTGAACCGCCCGTCAATGACGTTGGCGGAAGTGAAGGTGTACACAGGATCGCCGGGCATATCGGCCACCGCGAAGACTGACCCGCTGGCCCAATACGCCATTCCGCGAAACGTTGATGCCAGATCCTGCAATACCCGAAAGGCGTCGGCCGCCGTCTGCAAATAGGCGTTGCAGGTGAAACGCGGCTCTTGGCTGCCGAATCCATCCGGCACCAGCTCATCGCAATACCGGGCGATCTGGTACAGCCCCCACTTGTCCAGCCAGCCGGCCGGAATACGCTCGCCGAGCCCGTAGCGGTCATTACTTACGAGGTCAAAGAAAATCCACGCCGGGTTGTCGGTCCAGGACAGCTTGAAGGTGCCATCCCACGTACCGGTGTAGGCCCGGCTGTCGGCGTCATAATTCGACGGTACGCGAATGATCCGGCCCTTCCAATCGTATGAGCGCGTTGGGATGTTCTGGAACTGCGAAGCATCAACCTTGATGCCCACAACCGCAGACATCGGATATCGCAACTTCGCGTCTATCACCTCCGTAAACGCATCGACAAACGTGCGGTCCACGATCGTGCTGCTCGCCGCGTTTGCGGTGACGCGCACAACACGAACTGACCAACCGGAGCGCGCAGCGGGCAATTCGATACGGTGCGAGCGGGCGTATCGTTGCGTGGTCTTGCCGTCGAAGGCGCTGGCCAGTGCAAGCTGATAAGCGCCTCCATCGGTGCTTACCTCAATTCGATACTCCACCCGGTATCCGGAAATGTCGCCGTTGCTCGTGTTCGCTTGTGAAAGCCCATTCACCGCGAGCGTTATCCGCACTGCGGAAAGTTGGGTGTCGGTGAAGGAGCGCACCCATGGTGTGGTGGCCGTCAGTTCAACGTTGGCGCCGGTCGTGGTTTCAGATGCCGGAATGCCCGGTAGCGGGTCTTGCGTTTGCGTGCCTGTCCGAAAGTCGATTGCGACGTTTTGAAAGTTAAGCGTTCCGTCTTCGTTCGCGATGGGCGTTCCATCCAGATAGACGTCGCGCAGCGCACCGCTAAGGCCATGCGTCGGTCCGTACACCTCGCCTTCTGAAACTAGGTCGATAATCCGCGCGAATGCGGTGCTGTGCAGGCTATCGGGCGATTCTTTCGGGCTGCGACCGCCGCCCCCGCCTTTGCCGCCCCCGAAGCCAACCACCGGAAGGCCCCGCCCGCGTCCCGCGCCAGAAACAACAAGGGCGCCCGAAGGCGCCCTGTTGGCTCGATAATGTTGACCTGTCATACCTGGTCCTCTGCGAAGATGCCCGCCGATATCACCGAGCTTCCGCAAATCATTCGGCCGTACAGCACCGGCACCGGGTTGCCCTGTGCGCTGGTGTTTACGGCACCGTTGAAGTTGTAAGACGCACCGTTCTCGGGGCTGTCCTGCGCACTCAATCCGCGCTGTTGCGGTGACAGCAACTGCGTAACGCCGCCAAGGGCCATCGACACCCCCATGCCGGTCATCATTGCCCAGCCGGCCGTCGCGCCATAAGCGTTATAAGTCAGCGCGGACACCACCAGAATGGCGGCGCCGAGAATCGTTTGAAATAGACCTGCACGCTTTGCGCCGGCTATCACGGGGGCAATCCGAATTGCGTCGCCCCCAACCAGTTTATGCAAGTCGTCTTCGCCAATATTGCGCTTCCCCAAAAAGCAGGCATACCGCACGCCGTGGGCGTCGCTATCCGCAAGCGCCCGCTCAAAGCCCGGCACCAGCACGCAAAGGGCGCGTATCGCCTCTGCCGCGCTGCTGACTGCCAGCATATGGATGCGCCCGAATTGCGCGCCCAGGCGCCCATATAGCCGCACCTCTCGCAACTTTTCGCTCACGTAACCCCCTTGTATCGCAGCATTAGCCGCGTGGCCTCGCGCCAGTAACCGCCGTACACCACACGTTCCGAATCCCGCCCATACAGGTGATGCAGCATTGCGTCCGGCACAGGGAACAGATCGGGCACCTCCATCAACGGCTGCGTGCCGATAAACACGCCGGCGTGATTGGCCCGGTCGGATCGGATCTGCATCAGCACCACGTCGCCGGGAGCCAGCTGCTCGCTGATGGTCAACGGCCTGAATCCCGCCTCGGCGTAGTGGTCCATGTAAAGATCCGCGCTTTTGCCGGCGTCCCACCAACCATCCTCGCGCGCGAAATCGGGAAGGACGATCCCACGTTCCCGCGCGTACCAGTCGCGCACCAGGCTGTAGCAGTCCAGAACGCCGTGCGCGAACGGGCGGCCCAGCAACGGCGCGGCGTAACCCTCGGGCGCAAAGCTGACCAGCTCGCCGGCCAACACCGCGCCGGTGTCATCCTTCGACACGGCGACGATGAACCAGGGCAGGCCGGATGCCTCGCAGGCAACGCGATCCGCTTCGCTGGGCGCGGCCGGCGCGTCTGGATGAGAGTGGATTACGGCAGTGATCCGCCCCGCCTCTTCGGCCGCCGCGTAGTCTTCCGGGTGAAGGATGAAATGGTCCGTGCCTTCCGCCATATTGCGGCACGGCCGGTAGCTTTCGCGGCGGTCCCGCAGCACCACCAGCCCGCAGCACTCGCGCGGGTACGCCGCCACCGCGTGCGCCCGGATGGCGGCCATAGTTTTCTTACGCATGTTTATCCCCGAATGCGGTCCGCTGAAGGGAACCCGCCGAAGTTGATCACTTCGTATTCGCCGAACCGCCTTTTGCAGTCGGACAGCAGCCCCGAACATCGATCCAGAGCCGGATCGGAAACAGGGTTTCCGTTGACGTCGAACATCCGCGACCCGGTGTAGCCGCAGTAGGTGCCGCGATAGCCGCCTTTCGTCAGCCAGCTGCACATGCCAGCGATGATCTGCCGGGATGGCAGCATCTGGCCATTGAAGTCCAGCGCGCTCGACAGCTCAAATTCCACCACCTCGGCGGTCTCGGCCGTCTTCTGCTGAATGATCCAAATTTCTGGCGGCAGCTCTTCGTCCGGCGCAGCCGTTGGATTGCCACCCGCAAAGTTGCGCGCATCCAGATACTTGCCCAGCGTTCGACGCACGACGATCCGCGCGCCCACCAGGTCATCCAAAGCGATGCACAGCGACGAGATAACACCCGCGATAGGGTTGCCATCGCCATCCAGCCCGATGTTGCCAACAGATAGAGTGGGCGTGGGCTGCTGCCCTTCTCCTACCTGCTCGAACCCATCAGCGTTGATAGCCCAAGGTTCGTATTGATAGCCCTGCCACCAGATCGGCCCTACCTGTGTGTAGCCGTGGAAGCGTTGAAGCGTACCGCCGACACCGGTGGCGTCCAGCTCGAATAGGTCGACCAGCCCCCCCACCTCCAGCTTTTGGACGTCTGCATAAATTCCCATGACGTCCCCTTAGGCCTGGATGCTCGCGGCCAGGATGAACACCGCGTCGATCTGCACCGCCGTAAGGCCAAGCGCCCCTGCGATTGCTCCGAGCATTTCGCTATCGCGGCGGAATTCCTGCAAGTCGGCCCACGCCCGGCGATACATGGCCGGCGTATCAGCATGGTCAATGACGGCCTGCGCAGCATCAAACAACGTACCCTCGCCGTATGCCGTCTGGTGCATCGCTTCACGGCCCTGGAAACGCGACACAACGGCCGGAACCAGCGCGGGAGGTTCTGGGCGTTCCACCAGAGCCGGTCTGCCTTCGCTATCTAATCCCAATTGATACCCTTGTGGAGGAGCGATCAGTTGGGCATGTAGCTCTTCACTAACCGGCAGAACGTCATCAGGCATATCGTTCCCGTGGACTTCGCGCACATAGAATCCGCCAGTACGGGGGGAGTAGAAGTAGTCCATTTCATCGTCCAATCGCAAAGTATGTTCCGAGTTGGGTCGCGGGTCCGACTGCGCCGCCATTGTTTATGTATCGTTTGCGGAATGCGAATGTGGTAAGGCCTCGGCCGTCTACCATTGCAGTGAGGGCCTGGGTTGCACCCGGGTTCCCTTCCATGGCCGCGAAAATCACTTCACATGCAGTCGGGAATGCGATGGGAAATGCCACTTCAGAATCCCCCGTTGCCGTGACGTACCCCCACTGATGGATGACACCGTCTGCGCTTCTCCGCCACCCACCACCGGCCGTGTTATTACCGGACGTCCATACAATGCCTTGGCTGGTCGAGTCCACCATCAGATTCAGATTGGTACCGGACCACCCCATCGTCAATGTGTTCCCGGATGAATTCAGCACGTAGCCTTGTCCGCCCTTGCCCGCAATCACATCGACCTTTCCACCAATTGAGGTACTTGACACGTTGGACCGGACATAGGCCGTACCATTCCACCGATAAAAGCCATCACCGTCCACGTAAATATCGCCCATATTGCTGGACGGCATCCACCCAGTGGTATTGAACGCCGACGTGACCTTCCAAGGTTGCCATACCCCCGTAGAGGTGTTGCCGAACCGAGCAAACTTCAGCGGCTTGCCTCCAGTCACCAGCAACGTCAGTTCTTGCGAAACAACCGTCGCCGCATTCCAGAAAACTTGCATGTAGCCTGCGGCCGAGTACCCCGGAAAGTTAGCGCCGCCTGCGACCGCCGATGCCGTCCAGCTGTAGAACGTGTTATCGGCCGTCAGCGTATTGGCGTCGGTCGCCGTCGTCAGAAATTGGTGCGTCATGCCAAGCGCAGACGTCAAGACCTCCTGCCACGGGGACCAAGTGGTGTTAATGGCCATTCGCCAGAACTGGCGCGGCCCCGCCGCTACTGAGACGTTTGTTGTGGAGGCAACCGTATAGACCTGCTTCGTTTGCCCGGCCGTTCCCGTACCAATAACCTCCAGCAAACCACCAATGGAAACTGGATAATTGCTTCCAGCCGTCGCGCCGGCGACCGAGGCCTGTCGGTACTGTCCCGGGACTTGATAGCTGTTCAGGTCATGAGCCGTCGTAGGTAAGGTAGTCGCAAGCGACATCTGCGCGTAGGCGGTGCCATTCCAGCTATGCCATCCAACCCCATCTACGTAGACATCACCGGCATCGGCCGTTGGAAGCCAACCGGTGGATGAAACCGCGCCGATCATCCGCCACGTCTGCCAAGCCCCACCAGCCCTCGGATCGCCATAGCGTTGAAAGATGCGGGGCTTTCCATTACCCACCGGCAGCGTGCATGTCTGGATGACGCGACCCCCATCGAGATAAGCCACTTCGACCAGACCTCCGATGATGTTGGAAGTCGGCGGCCAATTCGTGCCGCCGGTAAATGGCGTAGCGGACGTGAAGGTGTAGAACGTGTTATCCGCTGCAAGCGTGTTTGCGTCCGTCGCAGTGGTAAGGAATGTGTGGGTCATCGCCTCGCTGAATTTGGCGAGACGGACCCAATTACCCCAGCCCGCAGTGGTCTTATTGCGGTAGTAGATCGTGGAATTGTCGGTGAAGTAGGTCCGATACCACTGATGCGCTTGAATATTTCCCGCCCCCCCACGCTGAACAGTGAGGACACCGGCCACCTTCTCAGCCGGGTAGTTGCTACCTGCCACCGCACCAGCCGTAGCGTTCTGTCCGAACGTCCCATCCTGGTCATACGTGTCAAGGTCATGGGCGGTAGCCGGCAGAAGAACCGGCGCGGGCAACTGCGAGATCGGCTGGCGCCCACCTGCGTCCAGTGACCCCACTCCATTCGCAGAGGCCTTTTGCGCCACCGGGATGGCCGCATCAGCCGTGGCCTTCACCGCTGCCAGCGCCGTCGCATCGACTACCTCTTTCCACACCGACCACAGCGTTGCCGTCTGACGCACGCGCCAAAACCGCTGCATGGACGCCAGCACGTTGGTGCGCGTGGTGTAGATCTGTAGGACGGGCGTACCCGCCGCTACGACTTCCAGAAAGCCCACGTTTGCCACAGGATAATTGGTGCCCGCCGTGGCCCCTGCAATCGTCGTCTGGTAGAACGTGCCGGGAGTGACATACGTATTCAGGTCGTGCGCGGTCGTGGGCAATGCAGCCGAATAGACCACGGGCGCCTGTGCTGCCAACAAGCGACCATCCGCGCCCAAAGAGGCGAAGCCATTTGCTTGGCCCTTTCCATCAAGCACGCCCTGAATCGCGATGTTGAGCGCCGAGAAATTCAGATTGGCCTTTACGAGCGCGTCGCGTAGCGGATCGCCCTTCTTATCGTTGGGCGCAAGGCCTACGTTAATAGCTTGGATATCAACCATGTCTACGGCCTAAATACTTGTTGGAAGGTGGCGGAAACCGAATAAACGTCGCCACCTACCGGGTTGATGTTGTACGTGGGGGCCTCGTAGTACCCCTCCGCGCCCATCGGCGGTGTCCACAGAAAAGATGCAGTGCCTGCGTGCCGATCCAGGAATCTGACAAGCGCTTCCATTTCTTCCCTGCCACCCGAAAACGTCAGGGGCCAGGACTGCACCTTGTTGTTGATCCCGTCGCCGGCCACTTGTCGGTAGCCGTCGCCGAATTGCGCAGTAAGGCGCCGGAAGGTCGTCACGCCAGTAGGCTGGCCCGTGGACCGCCATGTAAATCTTTCAGCCATTAGGCCCTCCCATTGCGTGCATTCCAGGCCGCGCCCCCAGGCTTGTGCGACCGGGTAATCTCGCTGCGCACTAGGGCGACGATCCCATCTGCCAGGCGGTCGCCCATTTCGCTTTCACCGGCGCCTTTGCGTTCGTCCTTGCCGTCCGCTGTGACGTTGACCTGAATCGATATGGACGGCGCTGCCGCAGCGGCCGACCCGGCACCAGGCACGCTGCTTTTCAGCGGCGTGACGTAGCCACCATTGGCCCCGCTCATGAGGTACGTTTGCCCGTCTTCTGAATAGAGCTCAGGCCCTAACTCGTTGACGCGGTAAAGCGAGTTAGCCGCTGTCGGTCCGCCCGAAGCCCGCGCACCGGCCACGGCGCCCCAGGACCCGCTCATACCTTCCACACTGCCCGTCGCGGCCCCGCCCATGCCCTGATAGCTGGCGCCCGCAGATATGCCGCTTGCTGCCGCGCCAGCCACAGCGCCGACGATGCTGCCGACCATGCCCACAATCGCTTGCCGGGCGGCAATGCGCGCCAAGTCCGAAAGCACCGAAGTCGCGAAGTCCTTGAACGACAGCTTCCCCGTGGTGGCGAACCGGACAATGGCATCCTCCATGCCCTGGAAGGCGTTGGAGAACAACGCCTTGGTCTGGCCCGCTACGTTCGAAGCGGAGTCCAGATAGTTGGCCAGCGCTGAAGTCGCGCCGTTCTTCCAGTCCCCTTGCGCCGTGCGCACCTGATCGAAGTACTGCTGCTGCATGGACAGCCGCAGACCCAGGTGTTCTTGCAGGAGCGCCGTCTCGCTGCGGTACGTCTCCTGCGAGATCTGCCCCGATGCCATCGAGCGGTCAAACTGCGCCTGCTGGCGCTGGTGGTCCCGCAGAATCCCTTGACGAGCGCGAAGCTCCTCCTGCGCACGGTCGCCCAGCCCTACCCCGGCCACCTGGTCGGCATACTGCTGTTGCTCCAGTTCCCGAGTGGAGGCCAAGCTGGCGCGCAGTGCGTCTACCTTGGCGGTTTCCTGCTTGGTGCGGAGTTCCTTTTCTGCCGCAACGTTCAGATCCAACTGGCGCCGTAGCAGATCCTGCTGGGCGAGCAGGCTCTTTTGATCGGCCGTTAGGCTCTTCTTATCCTTCAGGTCGGCAATCTGCTGCTCGAACTCGGCGCGCTTCTGCCCCCAGGTAGCAAGCTTGCCCTCGCTGCCAATCTGAGCATGCAAGGACGCTTCTGCCTCCCGGTACTGCTGCAATAGCTTGGCTGCGGCGTTCTCCGTATACGCCTTGACCGCCGGATCCTTGTACTTGTCATTGATCTGGTCGATCAGCTTCTTCTGCGTCTCCAGGGTCGCGCCAGTGAGCTTGGCGTCGTCCTTGACCTGCGCAATCTCCCGCTCGCGCTTCTGGCGATTGGTCTCCGTTTCTTTGGCAAGCGCCGCCAGTCGGGTCGCGGCGGCGATCTTTTCGGCTTCCTGGCGCTTCTGCGATCCCACAATTGCAGCTTGGTCGGCCTGATCCTGCAACGCTGCGGCCTCAGCGATCAGGCGGCGGCTCTCCTGCTCTAGCGGCCTGGCGCGCCGGCGCGCACCACGCCCACCATCCCCAAAAAATGCCTGCGATTCGTCCGTCTGAGGCGCGGCATTGGCGCGCATCTGCGCCAGTTCCTCGTTAACGGCGCGCAGCTTGCTCGTCAAGTCATCAAAGCTCGGGGCACGCCCGAGGCTCTTCATCGCCTCCCAGGCGCCGCTGGCCCCCTGCTTGACCGCATCCCAGGCGGTTTCCAGCGTGCCCAGGTTCTGCCGCACCTCCTCGGCCTGCTGCTTCACCGCGTCCGCATAGGTGCGCTGTGCAAGCGCGGCAGCTTCCTGCGTTCGCCCTTGCCGCTCAAGGCTGGCGATCTGTTGGTAGATCTCAAGCGTCAGGAAGTGCTGCTGTTCGTTTAGGGCTGCGATGGCCTCAGCTGGCTTGCCGCGCAGCGTTTCGAACTCCTGCACGGTGTCTGCGAGGGCCTTTCCGGTGGCGCGGTTCATAGCCACCGCCGCCTCGCCGACGGCCGCAAAGTTCTGCCCGGCGATCTTGCCCGACCCCGCGATTAGGTTGAGCGCTTCCACCGCCTTGCCACGAGCGCCCGCCACATCGGCAATACGCGTGGCAAGGTTCGACATGCCGGCGGCAGTCTGGCCGGCCGCATTCCCTGAGAGAATCAGCGTCTTGGTGAATTCGGACTGTTCGCCCTTACCAGCACCCACGGCAACGGCGAAGAGCGCCACGGCTGCGGCGGCAAGTCTCCACGGCGTCACCAACCCCAACACCGTGCTGCCCAGCGCACGCGCCGCCGGCACGATGCCCCCGAACATATCCTTCAGTTGACCGCCCTGTTGGAGCAGGACCGTAAGGGGTTGCTGCCCGCCCTGGAGCGAGACCACTATGTCGGTGATTTGCGCAGGAACACCGCGAAGCGCGGCAGACTGCTGGGCGGCACTGACCCCGTACTGATTCAGCTGCTTGCCGGCAGCAGCCGCCGCCGTCCCTGTCGCCGCGAGCTTGGTCTTCAGCTCATCCAAGATCGAAGTCGGCACGCCACGCAGGGCCGCGTTGTATAGGATCTGCTCCTTTCGGGTCATCCCTATGGTGTTGGCCTGGTTCACCAAGGCGTCAACACGGCGGCGCTCCACAGCAGCCAGCTTCGTGTAGTCCGCTTGCGCGGCCTGCGACATATCGCTGGTGCCGCGCTTGGCCGAAGCAATCGCGGCGTCAAACTGCGAGGTATCGACAACAATGTCTAGCCGCGCAGTGCCAATGCTTTCCTGTGCCATGTTCAACTCTTATGGAAGATTTCCAGGGCCGCCCGCTCGATGATCCGAAGAACGTCCATGATTTCCTGCTGCTCCGCATTAGCAAGCTCTTGACGGTCCAGATCGTGATACAGGACCCCGTAATCCAGCCCTATCGGACCTCCTGCCCCTACGCGCCATTGGGTGTAGTTGCGGGTGAAGAGGTTGAACGCCGACACGTGGTCCGGCCAGAGTTCTACGCACGGCCGGGGAAAGTCGCTAACCCTTAACCCGGCCATCGCTAACGTTGCGGCTGATGGCGGCTCGAATAGAAAAGCCGCCACAGCCTCCGTCAGTTTTTTCGGCGTTCGACCCGGATGGCGTCGTTGAAAGCGCTGGCGATAGCCAAGTCGGCGCCCGGCTGGTGCTCGCAGAGCAAATCGATCGATTCCTTGCACACGGGCATGTCCGCATCCCACTTATCGATCAGCAACAGCAACAAGTCCGCAGTGGTGATTTCGTCGTTCGCCAACTGCTGCATCAGGGCGTCGTACTCTTTGCCGGTCTTGTGCCGATACGTGACGTTCAGTTGCTGCTCGCGCCCTTGGCCGACGATGGTGATGCTGGCGTCAATGGTCGGGTTCGATTTGATCTTGAACGTCATTACGCGGCCTCGTAGCGGATGGGGTCAGCGATCAGCGAGAAGACCGCAGTGTTCTGCAAGTTCTCGTTCACCTGGCCCACGGGCACCTTGTTGAAGGAGGGGTAGGCGTAATAGAACAGCGTGGAGCCGTTGGGCAGTACGCCGCGAACGACGACCGGTTCGCGCAGACGGTCGGCCTCGATCAGCGCCGCATACCACGGCTTATCCGGGTCGTAGTCCAGCGATACGGTCATGGTCATCGCGTTCTTGAACGTGGGCTTCTGGCGCTGGCGGCTGGTGGGATCTTCGACGTACTGATAGTTGAAGAACTGTTGATCACCGCCGGCCATCACCACGTCGCGTACTTGGTCCAACTCGACCCAGGACGTGACGGCCTGAAAGCTGCCGGCGCCCCCCGCTGCCGGGTAAAGCACTGTGCTGGTGGTGTCCACGCCCTCGAGCTCGAAGCTGTCGGCGTCAGCATTGGCGCTGCGCGCGACCGTCTCGTTCAAGTTGGTCCAGGCCGATTTCAGAACCAGGATGGATTCGTCCGCCGGCGGCGTTGCCGCCGAGGCGACGGCAGGCTTCGCGTTGGTGATGGCAGTGATGGGCACCGCCGCAGCCAGCGCGGTCGAAATGGCATAGCGGGTGCCGTTGATGAAGATGGAAGACATTTGTGTTCCTCAAATGAAAAAACCCGGCGCGGGGCCGGGTCGAATGTGGAGGGTCAGAATCAGGAGGGAAGGAACCAGATACCGAAGTCCTGGCGGGTGCCGTACTTCTTGATCGCCTCTTCGTAGAGGCTGACCGGTGCGCCGTAGGGCTCCACGGCGGGAAAGTCACTTTCACAAAGCGCTGTGCCGATTGCGTCGGCAATGGCGCTCGCCTCGGCGCGACTTGTGGACCAGACGTAAAGCTGCATGCGCTGGTGGCGCTTTTCGCGTCGCTTGCCTTCGACATACCACTGCTCGATGCCGCCGGCGCCTTGGTAGACAATCAGCGGAAACACCGGCTTGTCCGGCGTGACGTCCGCGTATGCCCTCCCGTCCACTAGAGGCCCCAAGAGCGTCTTCAGCTTTGCTTCAAGGCTCATCGTTCCCCCCTTGGGCAGCCAGCAACTGCGGCAACCGCTCGCGCCCGCGTTTAACCATCGCGGCTTGCGCTCGAGTCGTCGCCGCCTCATACGCGGGTCGCAAGAATGGATGGGCAGGCACCCATTTGGGCGTCGCCAGCTTGCGGCGCTTGTCGGTGATATAGCTGCCGTCCGGTTTCCGAATCACCGCGTAGATTTGCCAATGCCCAAATTCCACGAGGTGACCGTGGGGCGCCTTGCTTTTGTTCCAGGTGACGGCGTACTGGACTTCCTTTTCGGTGGAATACGCCTCCCGAAACGCCAAATAGATCGCATTGGCCAGGACGCCCTTGTGCGTGCTCACGCGGGCCTTGGCCTCGTCCCGTAGCACCTCGCCGCCAGCAACGGCCATGGAGCGCGCGAGGCTGACCCTTGCGGGACCAAGCAGGCGATCCAGACCCGCCGACCAGCCGGACGTGTCGAACGTCGCCTGTAGCCCCTTAGCCATCGCCGCCCCCCTGCTCGCAAATCAAATCGGTCCATTCGCGGCCCGCCAGATCCATGCGAACGTTTTTGATGTCAAACGGGTCGCCCACGGGCGCGCCGTTTTCCAGTTCGAGCAGTCGCATACCCTGATCGATCCCGCGCCGGAACCGGATCCGAAAGCTGTAAGCGTTGATCGACGCGCCCACGTTTTCCTGGTTGCGTGTGATGGCGCCCATTCCAGTCTGTCCGCGCGGATCCGCCCAAACGGTGGCTACCTCGACCCACTCATCATTGGGCTGGCCCACCTCATCGGTTCCGGGCTCACGGCGTTCAATCCGCACCAAACGGCGCAGGCTTGCGGCAGCGATGCTCATACGCCAAGCCCCACACGAAGCGGTTGCAGCAAAGCCTGCGCGCCGATAGGCAACGTGCGCGTTTCCGGCCCTTCTTCACGGTTCCGATACAGACTGGCGGCGATCAGAAGCACCGCCGCGCGGATGGCGGAAGTCACCAGCATGGGATCGTTGCCGGCCGTGCCGTCAAGGACGCCCGCAGCCAGCTGCTCCGGCGTCGGATACACGCGCCGATTCAAATACGCCTGCGCGCTTTCCTCAGCGGTGGATCCATAAACCTCAAGCAGCGAGTCGTCCGTGGAGTCAGCGCGGCAGTGCGTGCGGAGCAAATCGATCGTGACCAGTTCCATTTACGCGCTCCGCGCCGCAACCCCGGCTTGGATGGCTTCAATCACAGACTTGCGCGCCTTGCCAGCCTCTTCGGCCGCCAGCAGGCCGCGTAGCGCTTCAGGGTCGGCAATTGCGGAAACCGCATCCACCACTTCTGGTGCGTTCTTGCCGAGCAGGCCCGCGTAGTCCACCGACTGCGCCGGTGCACCGGGGCCGCCCTCTTTGTTCTCGGGCGCCGGGTTCATCTTGTTTTCCGGGGTCGGGGCGGCCTTGCCGGCGCTCGCACCGATCAAGCCCAAGCGGAGCAGTTCCCGCGCCCGCTCGCCCGACACGTCGATGGGCCGACCACGCTTCTGATAGCTGGCTCCATTAAGGAACCCCTTCAGGGAGACATAAGACATGATTTTCTCCTTGGCGGCGGGCCAGCAACCTGGCCAGCCCGCACATCAGAATGCCGATGCCTTACGGCGTGGCAGTGAACTCGCCGTGCACGAACGATTCGGGACGGTAGACCGCCATGGCCAAGCGTTCCTCGGCGCGGATGGTCACCATGTTCTTGCGGAAGTTGTCGCTGTCTTCCGTCGACACTTCCACGGCGGCGTCTTCGCGGTCAAAGACCTGGGCGGCAATGTTGAAAGCACCGACCAGGAATTCGCCTTCCGGCACCGCCGTGGTGTCCACCACGGGCAGCTTCCACAGGCGCGGCACGCCACCTTCCACGACGTTCACCCAGATGTAGCGACCTTGCTCGTCCTTCTGGAGTTCGATGTCCGCCCAGTCCACCGGGTTCAGCACGATGCCGCTGGCGCGGTATTCGGCAACGCGCACTTGAAGAATCGCGCGACGCAGCAGGTCGATCTTCGTATCGCCTGCTTGGCGCAGGGCTTCGTTGAACGGCGTGGCCTGCGGAATCAGGCCCAGCAAGTTCTGCCCGGTGCCGTCACCGGCCAAGATCTGGTTTTCTTCAACGTACTTCAAGCCGAAGATCGCGCGACCGTTGATGTAGCTTTGCAGCAGCGGAACGTCGGCCAGCACCTGCTTGGAAGCCAGGAACCAGTGGGCGATTGTCTTGACCGTGGTGGTCTTCAGTTCGAACGACAGATCCGATTGCGGCTTGAGTGCCGTCTCGGCGACAGGTGCCGCCATGTTCTGAAAACCGGATTCCTGCACGAATTCGACCGAATTGGACCCGGTTCGGCCGGGCATGATCAGGTCGCGGATGGTAAACGGGCGATCCGGGCCGGAAATGATGCCGGGCACACGGGTCGGCTGAATGGCGACGCCGACGCCGCCGGTGCCGGTGGTCGAACTGGTGATGCTGGTGACCGCCTTCACGTTCATGCGAGCGATGCCGCGACCCTTTGCCGCCAAGCCGGTAAAGTCGTCTGATTCGGTGAACTGCTCGCCGATGGACTTTTCGGCCTGGTCGTCATTGGCGGTGCCACGGCGGGCCAGCTTCTGTTCCACTTCGACCAGCCGTTCGGTCAGCGCGATACCGCTCTTCGACAGGGTTTCGAGGATGTTCTTGGTGTCGTCCAGAACCTTGCCGTGTTCCTTGATTTCGGCGGATGCCTTTTCGGCGAATGCCTTGATTTCGTCGTCGCGCTCGTTCAGAGCCTTGACCAGGCCCTTCAGTTCGAGGGTGTCATCCAGACGCCCTGCGTTGTCGGCGGACTTGCGGCCGAATTCGTGCTTGTGTGCCAGATTGGTGTAGCGGCCCATATGGTTACCTTTTAAAAGTCGGGAGTTGGAGCCGGCCGATCTGCTTGATCAGTCCAGCGGTTTCTTCTTTCGCCTCGCCCCCGGACTCACTCCGGTCAAGCAGGTGTTTCAGGCCACGGTTGGCGATCACCGCGGCCTGAGATTTCGAGAAGCCTGCCTCGCGCAGGAACCGCTCAAAATCGGGTAGATCCGGCATGCCGCCGTGGGCAATCCGGGCCTTAATTGCGTCAACTCGAGCCTCCTCGTTCGCCGGCGCGGTCACGATGGAGATTTCCACCAGATCCAGGCGCTTGAGCGTGCGGATGCGCGTCTTTTCGTCGTAGCTGTCCTCGCGCACGTAGTAGCCGATGGACAGGCCCGTGATCGCGCGCGTCTTCATGCCGCGATAGGCCGTCTTGGCGTACGTTGCGTCATCCAGCCAGAGTTGGCCGGTGCCGTGCAGCCCGTGCGCGTCTTCCTTGAGCTGATCGATGTCCCAGTTCCCAATCGGCTCGCCGCTGCGGTGTTGCCACAGGACCGGAAAGGTGCGGCCTTTCGCTCGGGTCTGTTCGATGCTGTCCATGAACGCCCCCGGGGCGACCACTTCGTTGTAAGAATCGACGACGCCGAAGACAGAGCCGTAGCCAGAAAAAAGGCCGTCATCCTGGACGGCCTTCACGTCGTAATCGAACGAGCGGATATGCATCGCTGCATCTTTGCGCTTCATGTCTTGTCCTCAAATGTCGGTAGGCCCAGCCAGGCCGAGAGAGCCGATTTGGCGTGTTCCGCGCCCGCCGTCTCGCCCAGCAGGTCGATCGGTAGCAAGTTGGATTGCACAGTCAGCACATCCGCATTGCCGCCACGGGCCGGCAGGTTCTCCTTAAGGCGGCAGTCATCGCGCGTGTAAATGCCGTTCTGCGTCATCACCGAATAGAACGCCGCGCGGGCCGCACTGTCGGCCCGCAGCAGACCCTCGACGTTGAACTTGGCGAAGTACAGCGGCCGTTCGGCAGGCTTCAGCAAGGATTTGCGTATGGACTGCTCGATACGGGTCAACCAAGGCCGAAGCGAGAACGATAGGAAGGCGATCATCTGCTGTTCGATACCCGTCCCCCAGCTGCTGGATTTCTCGGTATGCCCGACCATCCACGGCGGCACCCGGAACCATCGGCAAATTTCCTCGACGTTAAACGCCCGGGTGGCCAGCAGTTGCGCGTCCTCGGGGTTCATGGGCACCTGCTGGTACTTCATGCCGGCCTCAAGGACCATCGTTTTGCCGGTGTTCATCGCGCCGGCGAACTTGGCCGATAGGCTGTCGCCCAGTTCCGTGCGCTGGGCGGGGTTCAGGATCTTGTCCGTGGACAGGACGCCGCCCACATTCAGACCGTTGGCGAAGATCTTCGCGCTCGCTTCGTCGGCCGCCAGAGATGCGCCGATGACGTTGGCGCCGTATCGGATAGTAGACATGCCGATCAGGCCGTCCAGGCTGAAGGCAGCGATATGCCACATACGGTCCTCCGGGATCACCCGATGCGTACCGTCCATGTCGTTGTAGCGATACTCGATAGAGCCGTCAGCGAGGCGTCGTACCTGCATCCGCCAGGGGTACAGCACGTCAATCGCAATAATCCGGTCCTTGCTCATTCGCTTTTCGGCGAAAGAGTTTCCCCAAAGCAGCAGACAAGCGACAAGAACCTCCCAGAACTGCACGGAGGTCATGTCCGCATTGGGCTGATGGCGCAACAGCGTATACAGATCAAGGTCCGTCGCCTCGACGGCCTCGCGCCCTTCCCTGCGGTAGAGGTCAAAGGGCAGGGTCGCTATCGTCTCGGCAAGGATCCTGACGCAGCTCCAGACCGCCGAGAGGGTCAGGGCGGATTGAGCCGTGACCGCCTTGCCGCTGGCCGAGCCGCCACCGCCCCATGCGGCCCAGAACGCGGTATCCGTCAGTCCCAGCTTGCGCCCGATCCAGTCGCTGAGACTCGACTTCACACCATCGACCTGAGCCGACCGGACGGAGGGCGCGACGCTGCGGGCAAGAACCTTCGAAAAAGAGCTATTGGCCATGCGTCACCCCCCGGATGCCGCGAAGCAGGTAGCCCGCCACAACGAAAGACACGACGGCCCCGCTGACCAAACACCACCCGGGCCCTGCCAGCAGGTAGACGCCGCCGGCGAGCATGGCAACGCCTGCCAGCAGCACGAGCGCCAGCAGAATGATTGCTGCCTTCATAGATTTATCCGATAACGATGGGGTTGGCGAAGAACCCGTCCAGGCTCTGAAGCCCCCGGGGCTCAGGATTGAGCGACAGGAGAAAAACGGCGTCAAATAGCGCCATGAGCGGGTCGATTTTTGCGCTGCCGGAAACCTGCTTGTTGATCGCCAGCGCGTTGCCCTGCTGTACGGTCTTCGCGTTGCCGACACACCAAGCCATCAACGGGCGCCCCCCGTGCAGCATTTCCTGCCCGGCGACCTTGCGTTCGGTGGTTTTGATCGCGCCGTTCAGGCGCCAGCCCTGCGAAATGGCGGTGATCTCTTCCAGCGTGAAGTCGCGCCCCGGACTGGTGAGTTCGTCAACGATATCGCCGATGCCGGAGCCGTCAACGCCGATGCACAGCTTCTCCGGCAACAGGCCCCGGTCGCGCACGCGGCAAACAATGTCCGCTACCTCGGCCACGTCATCGCCAGGCCGGTCTACGATTTTCAGGTCGCCCTGCTTATCGAAATCCAGCAGGGCGGGCGCAATTTCCGCCCGACGCTCCAAGACGATCTTGTGCGCCCACGCGCGCCCCCAATGCAACCAGCGGCGCGTGCGGATCTCGCGGCCCACCAGGGCAAAGCCCAGCAAGTCGTCCAGACCGCCCCCGTCGATGCCGACCACAACCACCTCGCAGCGGTCCAGAAAGGCGTCCAAATCGGCCAGGCCTGGATCGCCTTGCGCCACCCAGAAGTCGGCGCCGGCCCAGCGGTTTGATCGCAAGCTGAGGCCGATCTGAACGTTCAGGTGTTTGGCCAGGAACTTCTGGCTTGACCCGTCATGCTTGCCGAGGTGCTTCTTGAGTTCGTCCTCCAGCCATTCAGCACTGACCGAACGGCCAAGATTCGGGTTGGTGATGTAGAAGTTCTCTGGCAGCAGATAGGCTTTTGCCTCGACCATTTCATCGGGAAATTCATAAAGAACCCCCAACGTCTTGCGGTCGTCAATGTTGCCGTCGCGCACGTCGCGCCAGTAATCCAGCTTTTCCTTGAAGACGCCCGCCGGCGGATCGTCGCTCTGCGTGGTCAGGTAGATCACCCATCCCTCATCGCGCGATACCTGGCCGCCCAGCGCTTCCATGAACATCGCCGCAGCATTGGCGCGCTTGCCGAACAACCACAACTCGTCCACCAGGATCCTGCCCGATTTCTTGCCCGATACCGTGTCGGTGTCGGCAGCAACAACCTTGAGGCTGTTGCGCGTCACGCGATGGGTGATCGTGCGAATGTGGTCTTGAATGTGGAACATGTCCGACAGGTCTTCGTCCGCGCGGATCATGCTTGCTGCCGGCTTGAAACTGTTATCGGCGACTTCCTTCGTGGGCGCCAGGATCAGATGTTCCTCTTCCTCGCGCCAGCACATCACCAGGGCCGTAAGCATGATGCCGGCGGCAATGGTGGACTTCGTGTTCTTCTTGCTGATGAGCAAACCGTATTCGCGGATCAACTGCTTTCCGGTCTCGGCGTCGTAGCCCCCGAAGATTGCCCGCACGAAGTCGAACACCCATTCTTCGGAGCATTCCCCAAAGGTCGGTTTGCCCGGCAGGTCCACCACGCGAAGCTGCTTGAAGATGTTCAGCGCGAATTCCGCCTGGTCTTCGAAGATCGGCGGCGGAATGATCGACCGGCGTTCGCGCAGGCGGTCCGCCCAATCTGGGCACGCGGTTGTCCATTCCATGGGTTAGCTTCCGACGACGCGCAGTTTCGTGGGCGGCTGCGGCGCGGAGAAGCGGCCAGCAACCCGCTTTGCCGCTTCTTTCTCTGCGTCCTTCTTTCCGCCCTCGCCTTTCTTGGCATGTGTGTATTGCACAGCGGCAATCGCAGCTCGCACCTGTAGCGCAGTTGCCTCCAACTGCCCCAGTGCGACTTTTTGCAGAAGGTCCAGCATGTCATCCGCTTCGATCAGCGGCGGCGGGGCCTTCGGCTTGTCATCCACCTTTTTGCGCGGTCTGCCGGCGCCCGAACGAGCGCCGCCGCTGCGTCCTTTGACTCCAGCCATTTGAATTCCAATTTGAAAAGGGGAAATTTTCTGCGCGT